>NZ_JAMYRE010000009.1:0-257201 GCF_040321265.1 Mesorhizobium sp. M0491 | reverse complement strand
AGGCGACCGACGCCAACGGCAACACGATCACCAACACCATCACCATCGACGTCACCGACGACATTCCGACGGCACATGCCGACACCAACAGCGTTGTCGAGGGCGGCATCGTGAGCGGCAACGTGCTGACGGACGGCACGGACGACGTGTTCGGCGCCGACGGCGCGGCGGCGGGCGGCGGGGTTGTCGGCGTGGCCGCCGGGAGCAACACCGCGGTTCCTGTGAGCGGCGGGCTTGGCGCCGGCATTCCCGGCACTTACGGCACGCTGACACTGAACGCCAACGGCAGCTACAGCTATGACGGCCTGCCCAACGTGGTCCCGCCGGCCGGCGCGACGGAGACCTTCGTCTACACCATCATGGACGGCGACGGCGACCTGTCGACGACGACCTTGACCATCAACCTGTCGGATAGCGGCCTTGCCGCCTCCAATGACGACCTGACGGTCAACGAGGCGGCGCTGCCGATCGGCAGCAACCCGTCGAGCACCGCCGAGACCATCGCCGGAACGGTCGTCGACAATGTGTCGGGCGGCACCGGCCCCTACACCTACGCCCTGGTGGGCAGCGGCACCGGCACGCACGGCACGCTGACCTTCAACGCCAACGGCACCTACAGCTACACGCTGACCACGCCGGTCGACGGCGCCGATGCCAACAACGGCACCAACACCGTCAACAATGTCGAGACCTTCACCTACCAGGCGACCGACGCCAACGGCAACACGATCACCAACACCATCACCATCGACGTCACCGACGACATTCCGACGGCACATGCCGACACTGGCAATGTAAACGAAGGCGCTCTGCTGACCGTGACGGCGGCGGCGGGCGTGCTGGTCAATGACGTTGCCGGCGCCGACGGTGCAACCATCGACGGCGTGCGGGCAGCGGGCGGCAATACGACGACGGCGGTGACGACCGGTGTTAACACCGACATTGCCGGCCTGCACGGCACCTTGCACCTCAACGCCGACGGCTCCTATACCTACCAGTCGACGACCCACAGCATCAGCGCCAACACCACGGACGTGTTCGTCTACACCATCAAGGACGGCGACGGCGACCTGTCGACGACGACGCTGACCATCAACCTGGCGGACATCAATGACGCACCCGTTGTCGCGAACACCCAGAACTGGATGTCGAGCGACCCGGCGCAGCAGACCTTGAGCACGCCTAGCTATCCGAATGGGTATCCGTTGCTGGTTTCCATTCCGACGGATGCGGACGGGGATAACCTCATTGTCACCGCCACGGGAACGATCCCCACCGGCACATTCTATTTCAACGGCGTGACCTATGTCGCCCTAACAGCCGGCACGGTGCTCTACAATCCGTCCGGCGGTATCGATTTGCTGGACGACCTGGTTTATCGGCCAACAGCATCGCAAACTGACACGGTCAACAACAACCTGTCGCTGGATGTATATGACGGTCATACTCACATAGCGCAGACGGTCGGCATCCACGAAGTGCCGCCGACTAGCCTGCCGAGCGACACGTCGCAGATTGGCAATGGCAACAGTCCGCTTACGTCGGGCAACGATCAGATCACAACGCTCTCCCTGTCGCAAGCGACGGTCAGCGCAATCCTGGCTGATCCACACAACTCGACGGTAGTGGTCTATACCGACTTCCAGGAGTCGCCTTTCATCACGCCTATTCCCTTGGGCGAACGGAATCCGGGTGTCTACGGAGACAGCAGCGCGGGCTCGCATCGTGAGCAGGAAGTGCAAGTCGAAATCAGAATTGGCTCGGATCGCTTCGCGATCGTCGAAGATGACACCAGCCCTGGGACTTTCGAGCAGAGCTGGTTCTACGATCCGACCACAGGTTTGATGAAGGCGACCGTCGACTACGACCACATTTACCTTCTGGACGGCAGCGGCAATGCCACCTCCACAACGCTTGCCAGCTACCTGATCACGCATCCGCCGTCAGTCGGCGACAACTGGACCCTGTCTTATTTCGACAATGATGGCGGCAATTTCCAGGCGCGCAAAGTGAGCTTCTCTTTCTTCTCGCATGATCCAGGCGACCCCGGGATCACGGTGAATGGCGATGCCACACTGGCCGACCAGATCTATGGAACGTCCGGCATCGACCATCTTAACGGCAATGGCGGCAATGACATCATCATTGGGCGAGGTGGCAACGACTTCCTTGACGGTGGTGCTGGCAACGACACGCTCGATGGAGGTGCTGGCAACGACCTGCTCATCGGTGGCGCGGGCCAAGACACGCTTACCGGAGGCACTGGCGCCGACACGTTCAAGCTCGATCATCTCGACATCAAGGATCTCATCACTGACTTCAATGGCGGCGAGGGCGACAAGATCGACCTGACCGGGCTGTTCGACACAGCACCCGGAGGGGCTAATATCGGTGACTTCGTGAACTACGATGCGGGGACGGGCACGCTCAGCGTAGATGCGAATGGGACAACCGGCGGAGCCAATTTCATTGACGTGGCAACGCTGACGAACCTGCCCGCTGCCAACACCATCACGCTGCTCTACGACGATGGCGTAACCCAGCATACGACGACTGCAAACGTGGTTTAACGCCATGGCGCACGGCCACGCGACTATGTTATACATCGCTAATATCTAGGGGAGCTCAACATGAAACGTTCTGCAAGACTGCTGGTTTCCGCTGCGACGCTGTTGCTGGCAGTCGGGTCGACGGGGTATGCCGCCGACATCATCGATGGCCCGACCGGCGATTATTGCCGTGTCGTGGGGACGTCCAACCTGGTGCTGAACGACAACATCGTCGATCTGAAGCAGCAAGTGGTGAAGCTGATGGACGAGTCGGTCGCCGCCGCCAACAGTTCGGAGTGGATCAACTCGTCGCGTCCCGTCTTCGTCTGGGCATCGGAAGCCAAGGTCGCCTGCGGCATGGCTTACGGCTACCTCAAGACGAACTACAAGGACGAAGACACCCTCAACAAATGCGAGTGTTTTCACGATCGCATGGTCGAGTACATGCACTGACCGGCTAGGCGAACCACGCCTGTTGGCCATCATGACAGCCGACGGATCCTTCCTGAAGGCGGTCGCGGGCGCGATCGTGTTGCTTGGCTTTGTCCAAACGGTCACGCCGGCCAGTGCCAACTGGCTGGAACGACCATCCGTGAAACAACAGCTTTCGTCCGGCCTGAAGCAGGCAGTGCGCTGTGATCCGGCCACGGAGTGGACCCGGCAGACATTCAAGGCATTTGCCAGCTGCCAGGCATCGATCCATGGCCTGGAGCCGCTGCTGGCGCATGCGGTGATGGAGATCGAAAGCGGCTTCGATCCCGGCGTGCAAGGCGCCGACGGCGAAGTCGGCCTGATGCAGGTGATGCCGGCGACGGCCAGGATGCTCGGCTTTCGAGGTTCTCTGGACGATCTGAGCGCGCCGGCGACCAACATCGCGCTGGGAGTCAGATATCTTGCACAGGCCAACAGGTTGGCCGGGGGCGATCTGTGCACCACCGTCATGAAGTATCGCGCCGGGCACAATGAAAGCCGGTTCTCGGCCCTTTCGGTCCGCTACTGCCAGCGTGCGCGGGCAATCCTGGCAAGGGAGGGGATTGAAGTGACCGGGCCGTTGCCGGTGGCGACGTTCGGCTTTTCCGCCTTTTCAGGCGGTGAGGGTGGAGCCGCTGCCCAATTCTGGCCGGGGAAGGGGGCAAAGGGCGTTTGCGTGCGCCGCCTGTTCGTGCCCGGGCCGCGATACATGAAATGCGCCGACTATCGAAGTGCCGGGCAAGCAAGGCAGATCAGGACGCTCAGAGGCAGGCTTTTCGGCGGCTAAAAGAACTACAGACGGCACTGCAAGTCCGCCGTAACATGCGTTGGAGACCAGACCGGGAACAATATCCGGCGGCACATAGGGGTGGAGCATTCATGGAAGCTGGCCGACAGGTCCACTGTCCGCGGACATGGGCAATCGCCTTGGCGCTCGCCGCGATCGTGTCGGGCTGCCAGTCGAAAGGCGGCGTGTCCGAAGTGCTCGATCCGGCGGCGGTTGCCGCGCCTGCCGGGCAGAATGGGGCCGCTGTTACCGGTCCCGTCCAGGCGACCCAGTCGCTGGGCACCGGTTCGACCAAAGTCACGATGCTGCTGCCGTTGTCCGGCTCCGGAACAGCGGGCGAAAACGGCAGGAAGATGCTGGATGCGGCCAAGCTGGCGATGACGGATATTGGCAATGGACTGCTTACGCTGACGGTAGAAGACACCAAAGGCGACAGCGCACTGGCCGGCAAAATGGCGATAACGGCCATAACGACGGGCTCGAAGGTCGTGATCGGCCCGACCGAACTGACGGCAGCCCAGCATATTGCCACGCTGTCTGGATCGAAGCGGCCACCGGTCCTGGCGCTCGCCGATAATTTCGCCGGTGGCGCCGGGGTTTATGCCGTGCTCCTTGGCGAAGCGGACAGCGCCGCCGCGGGCGCTGCGGGACTAGCCGCGAAAGGCAGCAAGAAGTTCGTACTGCTTGTCGCGGATGGCCCAAACGCCGGCGCCATGGAGAAGCGGGTCGCAAACAGCCTCAGCATCTACGGCGCGGCGCTCGCGGTCACTCTCCGATATTCCGCCGGCGACGGCGCCGCGAAGGCGGTCGACGAAATGGGCTCACTCGTGGACGCCCCCGACGCCGTCATTGTCGCCAGCGGCAATGGCAGTCCGTCGCCTGTCCTTGCCGCCCTCAAATCGAAGGGCATTCCGGGAAAGACTGTCTCCGTCGTCGGAACGAACCGTTGGCTGGAGCACCCCATGGATCCGCTCTTAGAGGGGGCGTTTATCGCCACGCTCGATCCAAGTGAAACCGGGCCGATCGCCGACCGCTTCAGGACGGCATACAACTATCCGGCTGACGTCAATGTGGCCTATGCCTATGACATGGTTGCCCTGACGGCAGGGATTGCCAGCGCGATCGGGCCTGATGGCTTCAGCAAAAAGGTTCTCGAGAATCCAAACGGCTTTCGCGGGTCGACCGGCCTGTTCCGGTTTCGGGCCGACGGATCCAGCGAACGCTCGATGCCGTTCTATCGGATTGAAAAAGGTGCGCTCAAGCTGGTTGCCAAATCGACGTCGGGTTTCTGACCGGCGCAAATCCCTGAGATCCTGTTCAAGCTGATGGGCAGGCCGGGCCGCAGCCGCTTGGCGATCGCGCTCGGAAGCCTGCTGCTTCTGGCCGGGATACTGTTGATCATTCAAGGTGGGGCGTTGCTTTCGGTCGATCGGCCTGTCCGTGCCCCGTCGCGGGATGTTGACGATACGCAGCCTATCCGGCCGGTTGCCCCGGTAGCCGGCGCACAGCGCCTGGAGCCGGCGCGCAAGGTTGCTCAAGACCTGATCGCTCCGCCACGGCTTGATCCCGCTGAGATCGAACGGACCGAGCCCCGTCCGCCACTCAGCGAGCTCGGTCTCGCCGTGCCCCCGAAAACGCCAATGCCTGGGGATTGGCGGGAGGTCTTGCTCTACCGCCCGGTTGCCACATCGTCGGCGATGTTCGAATCCATGGGCCGCAAGGTGGTCATCAGCGGAGTGCGAGGCATCGATCTCGACAGCTCCTGCTCGTTTCATGACGTCACCTGGCCTTGCGGCCTGCGCGCACGCGCCGTTTTCAATTCCTGGCTGAGGGGACGCGGGCTGCACTGTTTCGTACCGCCGGACGTCGAGCGTTTTGCCGTCGCCGCACCGTGCAGGCTGGGCAAGCAGGATGTTGGCGCCTGGCTTGTCTCCAACGGCTGGGCCACGGCGCTGCCGAGCGGCATCTACGGCAAGGCGGAGGCGACAGCCAGGAAGGCTGAGATGGGCATATTCGGCCCGGCACAATAGCCTGCCATTCAACCCTGATGTTTTGTTTGTTAACCGCCACGGGCGCAGCTTAGATCTTTGTTTTTCTGCATGTCCTTTTCCCAAAGCCGAGGTCATGCATTGGGAGCAAGCCGATTTCGTCCGCAGCCTTGATGGGGTCATCGCGCAATCGATTAAATTGCAAGGTTCCTTGAAACTGAAATTGCAACACACCGGCCCTATACCAGCCCATCCACAGGAGATCGGCCAGTGACAAAGACTATGGTGAGCACCACCGACCAGGCATGGAAAGGCGTCGCTTTGCTGACGTTTCTGGGAACCACTGCAATCCTGGGCGTTTCCGTCGGCCTCAATTATCTGCTCCTGTTCTCCGAGGCGCTGACGCCATTTGGGCGCAGCATGATCACGGCAATCCTGTTGCCTGTCGTCCTTGGTGTTCCGCTTTTTCTGTTCGTTGGATTGAAACAGATCGAGCTTCGTCGCTATCGCCGGGAACTCGACAAGTCGGCAACCTTCGACACCACGACCGGCTGCCTGAACGGAGCGGTCTTCACGTCGATGGTCGAAAAAAGAACGGCAAGGCCGTCGGTGCCGGGGCCTAAATCGGGCGCCTTCCTGGTTATCCATTCGGAGCATCTGCGGTCCATCAACCTGCGCTTTGGTCTTGAATGGGGCGATCAAGCCTTGCGGCTCATAGCCTCGACCATACAATCGTCGGTGCGCGCGGAAGACCTGGTTGGACGCATGGGGACGTCTATGTTCGGGGTTTTCCTCGCCGGCGCGACCGAAGCAGAAGCCAGGGAAATCGGCGAGCGTATCGAGGCGCGCATCGCGCAAGTCTATTTCGCGCCAAAGGGGACCGAGGATGCCCTGACCGTCAAGGTCGGCGGCGTGGTGTTCGAAAACCAGGTGGAGTTCGCGGACATGTTCCGGTCCGCCGAGCAGCGCATGGCCGGCGTCCAGGACGGAGCCGCGTTTGAACTGACGCATCTCCATAGCTGACATTCGCCGGGAACCAGAGCCATTCGGAACCCAGGGGAATTGTCGGACGCGGCCGCGGTTACGCTGACGACGGGGTAGCCCGTGAAGACGCCGCCCAGGTTTCGGCTACGGCGACGATCGCGGCATTGATCGGTCCGCTCGGGATCGCCGGCATCACCGAGGCGTCGACGACAAAGGCATTGTCGAAGCCGTTCAGCCGCAAGTCAGGATCGACGACGGCCTCAGTGTCACGACCCATCCGGCACGTGCCGGCCGGATGGTGATGGGTGGAAGCAGCCCTGGCGATGAAAGCATCGAGTTCGGCATCGGACTGAACCGGGGCGCCTGGCAGGATCTCCATATCGCGCCATTCGTCCAGAGCCGCATGATGGCCGACCATGCGCGCCCGCTTCAACGCCATCCTGAATGTCGCGCGATCGTGTTCGGTTTCGAGATAATGCGGGTCGATGACCGGCGCATCGTTGCGGCCCGGCCCGCTTGGTGTGATGCGCCCTCGGCTTGTCGGATGGGTGACGCCGCACAGGATGGTAAAGGCGGAGCCATAGGGCGGGGTCTTCAGGCCCTCGGCCGCGGACGGGGCGACGACGCAGGCGAGCACGATATCGGGACTTCCCGTAGAGCGGGTCGGATCGTCGCTGTGCAGATACATCAGCGATTCGGAGTGCTGCAGGCGGGAGGGCGGCACCGGCTTTTTCGTGCTGTAGACATTTCCGAGAGCCAGCAGATGATCCTGCAGGTTGCGGCCCACATCGCCCCGATCGGCAAGGCAGCGTATATCCGCCTGCTTCAGCGTATCGGGACAGCCAATGCCCGACCGCATGAGGATGAGCGGCGTGGATACGGCGCCGGCGCAAAGGACGATCCGGTCGGCGCAGAGCGTCCTGGTCTCACCCTCGCACACCACGCTCACGCCCGTGATCTTGTGGCCGTCCAGCACCAGGTGCTCGACCTCGTGGCCGGCGAGCAAGGTCAGGTTCGGCCGCGCCATGACCTGCGACGGCAGATAGGCGTCGGCGACGCTCAGGCGCTTGCCGTCACGTATATTGAGTGAATTGGGACTGGTGCCGACCAGTTCGCCGCTGTTGTGGTCGCTCAGGGTGGGAGCGCCCAGGGATCGCCCGGCGGCGATGTAGGCACGCACGACCGGACTGACCTCGGCGTCCGGCAGATAGACGTCCAGCGGGCCGCTCTTGCCGCGTGTCGGCGCATCGAAGGCGGTGAAGGCTTCGCTGCGGATGAAGCCCGGCAACAACCCCCGATAGGACCAGCGCTCGCCGCCGGCTTGCGCCCAGGGTTCGAAATCATCGGGATGGCCGCGCACATAGGCCATTGCATGCAGGCAGCTCGAGCCGCCGACTATCCTGCCTCGCGGCCATTCATGGATGCGGTCGGCGGTGAAGGGCTGGGGCACGGTCCGGTGGCTCCAGTCGTAGGCGCGGCCCTGGAGCATCGTCCACTTAAGCGGATCGGCGATGTCGGGATCGGCCGGCATCGCCCCGGCCTCAATGAGGCCGACCTGGCACGACCGGTCTTCACTGAGCCGGCTGGCAACAACCGAGCCGGCGGATCCCGCACCGATCACCAGCACGTCGAAATGACGTCTCAATTTGGAATTCCCCGCACAGGCTCAATGTCGGAAGCTGATACGATCACGCGGCAAAGGCGCCGGCATTCGACCGTTCCATGATCTGTCTCTGCACGGACAAAAGGTGCGCGCGCATTGCGGTCTCTGCCGCTTCGGGATCGCGCTGCGAGATCGCTTCGGCGATCAGGCGATGCTCGCCGTCGCGGTGGGCGATCCGCTTGGGGCAGGTGGGTGCCGCGGTGCGCGCAACCTTCACCCGCGCATCGACACCGACCTGGCGCAGCATCTTGTAGAATTCCGCGGCGAGGTGGTTGCGGGCCGCGGCAACGATCGCGAGATGGAAAGCGAAGTCGACCTCACCCGACGGGGCGTTCTCAGGCGTGGTTGCCGCGTCGAGGATCCGCGCCGTCTCGAAAGAAGAGGCGCGCAGCGACGCCAGTCGGGCAAGGCCCGGCTCCATGATCAGGCGCAATTCCAGGACCTCGATCGGATTGGTTACCCTGACCAATTCCTCGCCATATCTCGGAAGGGCGGTCGGCGCCCGCCTGGCGCGCGCCGGTTTGAGGTCGCCCGAAAGGCGCAGCACTTCAAGCGCCTTGCGAAGCTGATGGCGCTTGACGCTCAGATGTTCCGCAAGATCGCGCTCGGACGGAAGCTTGCCGCCGCCCTGCTGCAACTGGCGGACCGCGGCGATGATGTCGTCGAGATCCGATGGTCCGACCTGCGGCTCGAATGCGCTCAAAACCAAATCTCCTGTCCGATCGGCAGACCGCCGACTCAACGTCCCGACATCATATTGTGACACGAAAACCTGTTCGACGGCACTCAACCAATTCAACCAATCTACAACTGTACGCAATGGTTGACAACACCAGTTGCGCGATGGTTGACTGCCCATGTCGACGGTTGCCATCGCGGCGGACCGTCTTTCTCCCGAGGATCACGCATGCCGGCTGGCGAAACCTTTGACTACGTCATTGTCGGTGCGGGATCGGCCGGCTGCGTGCTGGCGAACCGGCTGAGCGAAGACCCTGCCGTGTCGGTGCTTCTGCTGGAGGCTGGGGATTGGGACCGCGATCCGATGATCCACATCCCACTCGGCTGGGGCAAGATCCTGACCGAACGCCGCCACGACTGGATGTATTTCTGCGAGCCCGAGGCCAATGTCGGCGGCCGCAAGGTCGAATGCGCGCGCGGCAAGGTCATCGGCGGCTCTTCCTCAACCAACGCCATGGCTTATGTGCGCGGCAATCGCGGCGACTATGATCGCTGGGCGGCAAGCGGCCTGACGGACTGGTCGTTCGACAAGGTGCTGCCCTACTTCAAGAAGCAGGAGCGCTGGGAAGGAGGCGAAAGCCGGTATCGCGGCGGCAGCGGGCCGCTGAACACCCAGTTCTGCCGCTACAAGGACGAACTGATCGATGCGTTCGCGACGGCCAGCCGTGATGCCGGATATCCGCAGACCGACGACTACAACGGCGCCATACAGGAAGGCTTCGGCCGCCTGCAGATGACAATTGCGAACGGCCGCCGCTGCTCGACCGCGACCGCCTATCTGCGGCCGGCTATGCGTCGCGGCAACGTCAAGGTGCTGACCGGCGCGATGGCGACGAAGATCCTGCTGAAGAATGGGCGCGCAACCGGCGTTGCCTACACCAGAGGCGGGGCGAGCCATGAAGTTGTGGCGCGGCGCGAGGTCCTGCTTGCCGGCGGCGTCATCAACACGCCGCAGCTGATGATGCTGTCAGGCATAGGCGACAGCGGCGAGCTCGCGGCGCATGGCATCGAGACGAAAGTCGATCGTGCGCAGGTCGGCAAGAATTTGCAGGACCATGTTTCGGTCATCCTGATGTATCGTCGCAAACAACCGGGACCGTTTCTCAAGATGATGCGGGCCGATCGTATCGGGCTGGATTTCGTCAAGACCTATCTCACCGGAAAGGGCTTTTCGGGAGATGTGCCTGGCGGCGTCGTGGCATTCCTGAAGAGCGACGCAAGCCGGCCGTTGCCGGACGTACAGCTGCTTTTCACCGCCGCACCGCTTGGAGCATGGCCTTACATGTCGCCGTTCAAGGCGCCGTTCGCCGACGGCTTTGCGACCCGTATCGTTGCCGTGCAGCCGGAGAGCCGCGGCAGCGTCAGGCTGGCGTCCAGCGATCCGGTCGCCGCGCCCCTGATCCATCAGAATTTCCTGTCCTCGCAGCGCGACTGGCAGTCGCTTCGCGCCGGCTTTCGTGTTGCGCGCAACCTTGCCAGCCAGCCGTCCATGGCTCCGTTCGTTGGTGCGGAGTTCTTCCCCGGCCCGAAATGCGAGAGCGACGAAGAGATCGACGAGCATATCCGCAAGACCTCGATCACCGTGCATCATCCGGCCGGCACGTGCCGCATGGGCGTCGATGCGGCATCGGTGGTCGATCCGGAATTGCGGGTGCGCGGCATCGCCGGACTTCGTGTCGTGGACGCCTCGGTCATGCCCGACCTCGTCTGCGGCAACATCAATGCGGCGGTCGTCATGATCGCCGAAAAGGCCGCGGATCTGATCCGCAGCCGCGCCCAACAGAGCGTGGCGGCCTGACAGAGGCGGCCGGAATACAACCAAAGTCTTTTGGTTGAGATTGAAAACTGCGTTGGTTGGACCGTCATGTGCCTCCGCCTGGCCGTGACGAGGCGGCTTCATGCCCTGATTTCAAGGCATATTTCGAGCATTCTTGGGCTATTTCTGCCTGTTTCTGGGCATTTGCCTCTCAAAAATGCACCTCAACCAAAAACTTATAAAATTCGCAATTTGGGTATTGTCGCGCAAAACCAATGCGAATACGGTTGAGTTGGTTAGAAGTATTTTCTTCGTGACGAGAGGTGTCCGATATGTCCCTGGCGCAACCAGCTAACGATGTGCTCACCAACAAGAAGGCAGCACTCAAGGGCCTCTATGACGCCCTCTACGCAAAGAACATGTTTCCGTTCTGGGCGACGTCGGAAGGCGTCGATCATGACGAGATCAAGCAGCTGATGGCGACGTCGAAGGCCGTTCCCTTCGTGTGGTCCTATTCGGACATCGAGCCGCTGCTGCAACGCGCCGCCGAACTGGTGACCATGGACGACAGCGAGCGCCGCTCGCTGATCCTGGTCAATCCTGGCTTTGCGCCCAAGCGTGCATCGGTCAGCACCATGTACACCGCCTACCGCCTGAATGATCCCGACGAGATCATGCCGCCGCACAAGCACTCGCCGAGCGCCATCCGCTTCGGCCTGACCGGCAAGGGCAACTTCACCGGCGTCGAGGGCGAAGACGTGGTCTTCGGCCCCGGCGACATGGTGCTGACGCCCAACGACGCCTGGCACAATCATGGCACCGTCGGCGGCGAGCAGGCGGTCAACCTGTCGGTGCTCGACCTGCCGCTGGTCGAAACGCTGCACGCCGTCCATTTCGACCACAAATACACCGAGATGGTCGACGGCAAGGAAGTCGAGAAGAAGGTGCAGACCGCCCGCTATCCCGGTGACTATTCACAGCGCATCTATGGCGAGGGCGGCCTGATGCCGCGTTTCGTCGACCACAAGCGCGGCGGCGGCCTGTCGTCTCCGATGTATGTCTATCGCTGGGAGAAGATGGAAGCGGTCCTAGACGCTCACAAGGATTGGGATGGCGACCCTCATGAAGGCATCGTCATCGACTATGTCGATCCGACGACCGGCGGACCCGTCTTCCACACCATCAATTTCTACGTGCAGATGCTGCGCCCCGGCGAGAAGACCTTGCCGCAGCGCGAGACCGCCAGCCTGCTCTTGGCGCCGTTCCGCGGCAACGGCCATTCGATCATCGACGGCAAACGATATGACTGGAACCAGTTCGACACCATCGCCATACCCGGCGGTTCCTGGGTCGAGCATGTCAACGGCTCGTCGAGCGAGCCGGTGATCTTCTTCGGCGCCACCGATGCGCCGACGCAGAAGGCGCTGCTCCTCTACAAGCGCTGGGGCCGCAACCAGGCCGGCGATCTGCTCCGTCTCGTCTAGTTCCCATCCTACTGCCCCGCCGCCATTGGCGGCGGGGACATTGAAATGACGTTTCAGCAGCAAGGGCGTATGCATTTGGTTTCGGCGTTCAACACCAAGCAGATCGGCCATGTCGACTGCCCAGGCGGCGGCCAGGTCTGGGTCGACGGCAACATCCTCTATATCGGCCACATGCGGCCGCCGAGCGGTACGACGCTGGTCGACATTTCCGACCCGCGCAATCCGCGCAAGATAGCCACGATCGATGTTCCGCCCGGCTGGCACTCGCACAAGGTGCGCGCCAAGGACGGGCTGATGATCATCAACCACGAGCGCTTTGGCGATGCCGGCCCGGCCGATTTCGGCGGCGGGTTGGCACTCTACGACACAACCAAGCCGGCACAGCCCAAGCTCATCTCGAAATGGACAACCGGCGGCAAGGGCGTCCACCGCTACGACTTCGACGGCCGTTACGTCTACATCTCGCCGACCGCCGACGGTTATGTCGGCAACATCGTGATGATCCTCGACCTGATCGATCCCACAAAGCCGGTCGAGGTCGGACGCTGGTGGATACCCGGCCAGTGGACGGGTGGCGGCGAGGAATACCCCTGGCACGACTATGTCACGCCGCGTTGCCACCATCCTTTGCGCATGGGCGACCGGCTGTATGTCAGCTACTGGCATCACGGCCTGTTCATCCTCGACATTTCGGACATCACCAAGCCGAAGCTGGTCTCGCACGTCAATTCGAGCCCGAGCTTTCCGCATCCCACCCACACCTGCCTGCCGATTCCACAGCCGCTCAAGGGCCGCAACATCATGGTGGTGGCGGACGAGGACGTCGCCAAGCTTCGGCCATCACCGCCGGCCTTCACGTGGATCTACGACATCACCGACGAGACCAACCCGTTGCCGATCTCGACCTTCCAGGTGCCGGGCCTCGACCCGGATGGTTCACCGCAGCCGCAGATGACCGGCTGCCATCAGCCTTCCGAACGGTTCAAGGGCACGATCATTCCGTTTGCATGGTTCGCGCAGGGGCTGCGCCTCGTCGACATCGCCGACCCGTTCGCGCCAAAGGAGGTCGGCCATTTCGTGCCCGACGCGCCCGAGGGGGCGGAGCGTTCCTCGTCCAACGACGTGACCATCGACGACCGCGGCATCGTCTACCTGATCGATCGCATCCGTGGCGTCGACATCATCGAAACCAGTGTTCTCTAGGAGCAGGCATTGAGCGACAGCACGCGAAAATCCGCCAGCCATTACGCCATCGGCAACAAGAACCCGAACCTGCCGTTTCATCCGGCGGTGCGTGCCGGCGACTTCATCTTCGTCTCGGGCCAGGTGCCGAAGGACGACAACAACAACATGATCAGCGGCACGATCGAGGAAGAGACGCTGGCCACGCTGAAGACCATCGCGCGCGTCATCGCGCATGAGGGCGCGACGCTGTCGGATGTCGTGCGGATCACCACCTATCTCGAGGATACGCGCGATTTCGGCCGCTACAACAAGGCGTTCCTCGAAGGGATCGGCGATGCCGTGCTGGCGCGCACGACCGTCGAGGCAAAGGCCGTCATCAACACCAAGATCGAAATGGACGCGATCGTCTACAAGCCGCTCCCAGCGAGCAAGTAGGCATTGGACACAATCGAGGAGACGACATGTACAAGCTGTTAGGCCGCCAGACATCAGGCAACGTCCAGAAGGTGCTCTTCATGCTCGAAGAGCTTGGGGCATCCTACAAGCGCGAGGACTATGGCCGCCAGTTCGAGAACACCCAGACGGCGGAATACAAGGCGCTCAACCCGACCTCCAAGGTGCCGACGCTGGTCGACGGCGACACCGTGATCTGGGAGTCCAACACCATCCTGCGCTATCTCGCGGCATTCGGTGGCGAACAGTTGAATGGCGCCACGCCGGCGGAAAAGACCGAGGTCGAGCGCTGGATGGATTTCCTGCTGGCGGCGGTCAATCCCGGCTACCTGGCGGCCTTCAAGGGCGCCAAGCTCACACCCGAGGAACAGACCGCCGAATACAAGGAACAGGTGAAGGACCTTGTCGCGCAACTCAAGATCGTCGATGGCCACCTGGCCGGCAAGGACTTCCTGGCGCTGGACAAGCTGACCCTTGCCGACATCGCCTGCGCGCCGATCCTGAAGCGCTGCGTCGACTTCAAGATCGACCGGCCGTCGATGCCCGATCTGGAGCGTTGGGTGGCCGCGATCGCCGCCCGGCCGGCCTTCAAGGCGGCAACCACTGCTGCTCCCGCAAAGGCCGCATAATGATCAGGCGCGCCGCTCTCATCGGATTGGGAACGATGGGTCCAGGCATCGCCGCGCGGCTTTCGCGCGGCGGCCTCGATGTCACGGCGTATGATGTTTCACAGGCGTCGGTCGAGCGTGCCCGCGGCATGCTCGATCTCGCCGGCGGCGTGCTCGATCGTCTCGACATCAAGGCGCCCGGGACAGGCGCCGGCAGCGTGCGATTCGTCGAGACGATCGCCGAGGCCGTCGATGGCGCCGAACTGGTGATCGAGAACGTGCCCGAGAATATCGACATCAAGGCGCAGACCTATCGCGACATCGATCCGCTGATCGGCCCGTCCGTCATCGTCGCTTCCGACACGTCGGGCATCCCGATCACCAAGCTGCAGGCGCATATTTCGCATCCCGAGCGGATGGTCGGCATGCACTGGTCGAACCCGCCGCACATCATCCCGATGATCGAGGTGATCGGCGGCGAGAAGACCGCACCTGAAACCGTGGCTGTTATCCGCGATCTTATCCGCTCGATCGGCCTGCTGCCGGTGGTGGTGAAGAAGGATGTTCCAGGCTTCGTCGAGAACCGCGTGCTCTATGCGCTGCTGCGCGAGGCGGTTGATCTTGTCGAGCGCGGCGTCATCGAGCCGGAAGACCTCGACACCTGCGTATCCTGGGGCATCGGCTACAAGATCGCCGTCATCGGTCCGATGGCGCTGCTCGATATGGCGGGGCTGGATATCTACAAATCCGTCTCATCCTTCCTGAATGCCGATCTCTCCAACCGCGACGATGTCGCGCCGATGGTGCTGGAGAAGACGGCTGCGTTGAAGTTCGGCATCAAGTCGGGCGAGGGCATGTTTGCCTACACGCCCGAGCAGACAAAGGCGCTGCAAGGCGAACGGGCGCGCAAGCTCGTCGCGGTGCGGCGCATCCTGGAAGGCCGGGAGTAGCTAATGTCAAACGGTGCGCAGAGGGCAGGCCGGTTCGAGGAGTTCCACCGGTCGGCTGTTTGTGTGAAGGGTGCCTTCGCCATCAAGACGGCGTGGCTGCGGCCGACGAAAGCGCGCGGGGCGACAAGCCATGCGCATTGAAACCATTCGAGCCGCCGGTGACAGGCCGGCCCATATCCGCCATGACAATCTGATCTCCGCCAAGGGCGTTTCGGTGGTCATCGCCCGGCAGTTGATCCTCAGCAACATCGATCTCTCTGTGCCGAAGGGGTCGTTTGTCTCCCTTATCGGCCCTTCCGGTTGCGGCAAGAGCACCTTGCTCAAGGTGCTGGCCGGGCTGGTGCAGCCGACCCAGGGCAGCGTTGCGATCGCCGGGCTCGCACCGGTCGAGGCGGCGCGCAAGTGTATGATCGGCCTCGTCTTTCAGGACGCCAACCTGCTCCCCTGGAAGAACGCCGTCGACAATGCGTCGCTGCTGCTCGGCATCGCCGACAAGTCGCTGTCGCGCTCGGATTTGCGGGCGCGCGGGCAGGAGATGCTGGAACTGGTGGGGCTGGGCGACAGCGCCCACAAGCGCCCAAACGAACTGTCGGGCGGCATGCGGCAACGGGTCGCCATCGCACGGGCCCTGGCGCTCGATCCGGCGGTGCTGCTGATGGACGAACCGTTCGGCGCGCTCGACGCCATCACCCGCGATTCGATGGGGCAGTCGCTGCTGGAAATCTGGCAGCGTACCGGCAAGACGATCGTGCTCGTCACCCATTCCATCGACGAGGCCATCCATCTGTCGCGCCATGTGCACGTGCTGGGGATCAAGCCCGGGCGGATCACCGAGAGCCTCGACATTGCGCTGCCTTATCCACGCGACCTGTCGGTCAGCGAAGATCCGGAGTTCGTCAGGCTGGTGGTCCAGTTGCGAACCATGCTGCGCTCCAGCCATCAGCCGGGAGGCGCGTCTTGAGCGACCAACCCATCACGGACCTTCCCGAGCCGCGCCTCGCCTCCAGCTGGAGTGCGGCGACCGGCAGTTGGCTACCGGCGGTCATCCTGCTGCTGGTGACGATCGTGGCGTGGGAAGCCGCCGTGCGGATCTTTGCCATATCCGCCTTCATCATTCCCGCCCCGTCCGAGATCGCGAAGTCGCTGGTGGCGCAATGGGGCACGCTGATGCAAGCGACGCTGGTGACCGCGGGCGAGATCCTGTTCGGCTTCCTGGTCTCGGTCGTGGTCGGCATTGCCATTGCGCTGGTCATCGTGCGCTTCGACTGGCTGGGACGCGCGCTGTATCCACTGGTGGTGCTGTTCCAGAACGTGCCGAAAGTCGCGCTCGCGCCGATCTTCATCCTCTGGTTCGGCTATGGGCTGGCGCCCAAGATCGGCCTCATCCTGGTCATCGCCTTCTTCCCGGTGACACTGTCGATGCTGGCGGGCATGCAATCGGTCGACCGCTCGCTGCTGTCGCTGATGAATTCCGTCGGAGCCAGCCCGACGCAGATCCTGTTCAGGATCCGCGTTCCGCATTCGCTGCCGAACCTGATGGCCGGAACCAAGATCGCCGCCACGTTGAGCGTGATCGGCGCCATCGTCGGTGAGTTCGCCGGGGCGTCGGACGGTCTCGGCTACGTCATCCAGTTCGCTTCGACCCAGCTCGACACGGCGCTGGTCTTCGCAGCGCTGCTGCTCGTTTCCGTGCTTGGCATCGCCTTCTACTACGCCGCCGAAATCCTCGAACGCATCGTGGTGCCGTGGGCGCCGAAATTCAGCCAGTCCTAGGTCCGCTCGATCAACCAAATTCATAAAAGGGAACAAAAAATGCTGAGACGCTCACTTATCAAGGCCGCTACCTTCGCGGCGTTTGTTGCAGCACTCGGTTTTTCCAACGCTGCTCTGGCGGCGGACAAGGTCAACGTTCAGCTCGACTGGGTGGTGCGCGGCAATCACGCCATGTTTTTCGTCGGCAAGGAAAAAGGCTTCTTCGCCAAGAACGACATCGATGTGGCCGAGATCCGCAAGGGGTCCGGCTCGCCGGACGCGATGCGGCTGGTGGGCAATGAGAACGCGGATTTCGGCTTCGGCGATCTTCCCACGCTTGCCGTCGCACGGTCGCAGAATGTCCCGGTCGTGGCGCTGGCGGCCGTCAATCAGCACTCGCCGCTGGGGATCATTTCGCTGGCCAAGACGCTGAAGCTCACCAAGCCGTCCGACCTCAAGGGACTGACCATCGGCATTCATCCGGCTGGCTCCACCTACATCTTCTTCAAGGGCTTCCTGGCCGCCAATGGCCTGACCGAAAAGGACATGACGCTGAACAGCGTCTCGCCTCCCTATGAAAGCTATCTGCTGCTGGGCCGGGTTCAGACGGTCGTCGGCTATATCGACGCGGAGGTTCCCGAGCTGGAGGCGAAGGCCGGAGGCCCCGGCTCGCTCAGCATCATGATGGGGGCGGACCATGGGTGGAAAGCCTATGGCTCGGGCCTGTTCACCTCGCAGGCGATGATCAAGGACAAGCCGGACGTCGTGCGCCGCTTCGTCAAGGCGTACAGGGAGGCCTTCGACTATGTCGTGGCTCATCCGGAAGAGGCCGCCGAGATCACGGCCAAGGCAGCGCCCGGCTATGCGGACAAGAAGGACGTGCTGCTGGCGCAGATCAACGCCGACATCGCCTCGACATTCAGCAGCCCCGACACCAAGGAACACGGTCTCGGCTGGATGACGAAGACGCAGTGGGAGGAGACCCTAAAGACGCTGACGGACCAGGGCGTGCTCAAGGCGGCTCTGTCGGCGGACGACGTCTTCACCGACGCATTCCTGGCAAAAGAATAAGGGGCGCGCGGTGTTCGAACGGAAAGATCGATGAGCGCCTACCGGCAGACCAGGCTGTCCTGCGCGATGGCGCAGGACACATCACGCTCGCCTTTCGCCGCATCGGCGCGGTCGAGCGTGACCTGCACGCGGGTGGCATATGCCCGGCTCGCCAGACCGCACCACAGCCGCTCGACGGGCAGGTTCTCGCGCTTGTCGTTGAGGATCGTGAACGTGCCGGTCTTCGCATCGAACCAGAGCTCGACGCGGGTCTTCTTGCCCGGCTCGATCGTTGCGATCCCGGCTGAATACCAGTGGGCGAAGTCGGCGTTGCAGGAGAGGCCTTCGCTGCCCGCATTCGAAATCGTCAACGGAACCATGTCGAGCCCGTCAGTGCCGGTGCGGACGGTGACATGGTGCAACTCAACCGCGTTGGCGAAGGACGACAACGCCAGCATCACCGGAAGGGCATAACGGATCTTCACTTTGCCTGAGCTCCATATATAAATTTCGCAGGCAGTCTATCTCGCTTTCGCGCAATAACAATAAGAATGTTGATTGGTAAATCAAAACAGAGAGGGTAACATGTTAAAGATTCTCAAGAGCAGTGTAAGTGCAGTTATATTGAGCGGTGTCTTGATGAGCGGCGCGCTTGCCGGCGAGGTCAAGTCGATCGCCATCCTGACGCCCGAAGAAGGCACGGACTATGGCTGGAACCAGCAAGGCATCGACGCTGCCAAGGCGGCGGGCAAAGCCGCAGGTGTCGAAGTGGTCGTGGCCCAGGGTCTCGGCTATGGCGACGTTCGTCCGACCTTGCGGGAACTTGCCTCCGACGGCGCCAGCCTGCTGATCGCTCATGCCAGCGGCTACAACACCTCGGCGCCCGAAATCGCCAAGGAACTGAAAGTTCCGGTGGCGATCGTCGACACGCCAGCCGGCTTGGAGAAGGGCCTCGTCGCCGACTACACGCTGAGCGGCCACGAGGGTGCCTATCTGGCCGGCCGTCTCGCCGGCAAGGTGTCGCGTTCCAAGTCGGTCGGCATCGTCGTCTCGGGCGAACCGCCATCGTGGAATTCGCAGTCGGCGGCGTTCGCACAAGGCGTGAAGGCGGAGAACCCTGACGTCAAGATCACCTATGCGGTGATCGGCCCTGCCGCCTACAGCGACGCGGCCGGCGGCAAGCGCGTCACCGAAAGCGTGATCGCATCCGGTGCCGACATCATCTTCGGCCAGGGCAACGGTTCGAGCTTCGGCATGCTGCAGGCGGTCGAGACGACCAAGGCAGCCGATGGCGGCAAGGTCTATTTTATCGACGTCATCGGCGACAAGACACCGATCGACAAGGGCTTCCTGCTGTCGTCGGTGGTGTGGAACATCGAGCCGGTCTATGCGGCGATGATTGCCGACCTGAAGGCCGACACGTTCGGCACCAAACACTATACGATCGGCCTCAAGGACGACTCGGTTAAGCTGCTGAAGACCGCTGCGATCCCGGACAATGTCTGGACGGAAATCCAGGCGCTGCGCGAGGACGTCATTTCCGGCAAGATCAAGGTCGAGCCGGTCTATGACGCGGCCGCCGTAAGGGCACTGATGACCAGCGTCGCCCAGTAAGGCGATCACGGTCAACTGCCGGAGGGGTGATCCGTTCACCCCTCCGGACGATTCCCGTTTTTTTGGTGCTGGGCTTTCATGAGCGGTTTTTCTTCATCGTCCGTTGCCGGGCGCGACATCGTCGCGCTTGAAGGCGTGACCAAACGGTTCCCCGGCATCGTTGCCAATGACAGCGTCGACCTGTCGATCCGCCCGGGCGAAGTGCATGTGCTGCTGGGCGAGAACGGCGCTGGAAAATCGACACTGATCGGCATGTTGTCCGGCCTGCAGCAGCCGGACGAAGGACGCATACTGGTCGACGGCAAACCGACGCCGATCACGTCGCCGCGCCATGCGCTGGCACTCGGCATTGGCACCGTATTCCAACACATGATGCTGGTGCCGACGCTGACGGTGGCGGAGAACCTCCTGCTTGGCGGGCCGTGGTGGCAGCGCCCCAGGACCGAGGAACTGGCGGCGCGCGTCGCCGAGATCACCGGCACGCTCGGCATCACCGTCAAGCTTCAAGCCAAGGTATCGGAGTTGTCGCTCGGTGAGCAGCAGCAGGTCGAGATCCTGCGCGCGATGCTGCGCAACAGCCGGCTGCTCATCCTTGACGAGTCCACCTCCATGCTGACGCCGAAAGGTATCGACGAACTGGGCGCGCTGATGCGCCGCCTTGTCGAGCAGGGCCTGGCGATCGTCTTCATCACCCACAAGCTCAAGGAGGCGGCTGCCTTCGGCGACCGCATCTCGGTGCTGAAGCTTGGCCGCAAGGTCGGAGAGATCCCGCCCGAGCGGTTTCGCGCCCTGGGCGAACAGGAGATCGTCTCGGAGATCGTGGAATTGATGTTCGGTAAGCAGAAGGATGATCCGGAAGCCGTCGAGCGTCCTGTCCGCACTGCCCGCGCCGGAACGGCCCCGCTGCTTCAGGTCGCGGATCTCGCGGTCGCGCCGACCGACAATGCGCCGGGCCTGTCGTCGATCTCTTTCGACATCCGCCCGGGCGAGATCCTGGGCATAGCCGGCATCGACGGCAACGGCCAGAAGCAGCTGGCGGAAGCGCTGGCCGGCCAGCGTACAGCCGCCAGCGGCTCGGTGCGGCTGGACGGCGCCGCCATCGAGACGCTGAGCGTCGGCGAGCGCCGCCGGCGCGGCCTTCGCTACCTGACCGACGACCGGCTGGGCGAGGGCACTGTCGGCACCTTCCCGGTCTCGATCAACTTCTTCCTCAAGCAGGTCGGCGCGGCCCCGTTCTGGCGCAACGGCGTCGAGCAGCGCGCGGAGATCGACAAGCGCGCCACCCAGCTCGTGCGCGAATATGACGTGCGTACGCCGAGCCTGAAGACGCCCGTCGCGCGGCTGTCCGGCGGCAACATCCAGAAGGTGCTCCTGGCACGGGAACTGGCTGAAGGCGCCAAGGTGGTGATCTTCAACAAGCCGACCTATGGGCTCGATCTCGCCAACACATTGGCGTCGCGCCAGCGCATTCGCGACACGGCGGCGCGTGGCCTTGCCGTGCTGCTGATCTCCACCGACCTCGAGGAATTGCTTGGTATGTGCGACAGCATCGCCGTCATCGCAAACGGCGCTTTGGTCGGCACCGTCGAGAACGTAGACGACGCCCGCACGAAGGTCGGTCGCCTGATGATCGGACTTGCCGCATGAGCATCGACACCGCACCCACGGTCAGTGCTACCGCACTCGATGCCACGAGCGGGGCGACGACGCGCCGCGACATCCTGCATCGGCTGCTGATGACGCTCGGCCCGATCCTCATCGCTCTCGTCATAGCCGGCTGTATCCTGCTTGCGGTCGGCGTCGACCCGCTCGCCTACTACGGCTTCGTGCTGGAGAAAGGACTGTTCTCGCCGCTCGGCATCCAGCAGACGCTGACGCGCATGGCGCCGCTGCTGTTTCTTGCCGCCGGCCTGATCGTGGCCTTTCGCGCCGGCATGTGGAATCTCGGCGGCGACGGGCAGTTCCTGCTTGGCGCGGTGACGGCGGCTGCCAGCGCTCCCGTGTTCGTGCAGATCATGCCAGCCTGGCTGGCGCTGTTCTGCTCGTTCCTCGTCGCCATGGTGGTGGCGATGATCTGGTCGCTGGTGCCGGCCCTGCTGCGTGCCTATCAGGGCGTCAACGAGATCATCACCACGCTGATGATGACGTTCCTCGGCACTTCGCTCGCCAATGTGCTGGTCAAGCTGGCATTTCGCGATCCGGGAACGACCGTGCCGCAGACGCGCACGCTGCCGGTGGAGGGCCGGCTGCCGCGCCTGTTCGAAACGACCATCACCAGTGGCCTGCTGCTTGGGCTGGCGGCGATCGTCATCGTGCATCTGGTGATGACGCGCACGGCGTTCGGGCTGAAGCTGAGGATCGTCGGCGCCAATCCACGCGCGGCGGTTCACTCGGGGCTCGGCGTTCCCGGCCTGACCGTTGCCGTCTTCGCCATTTCCGCCGGGCTGGCCGGACTTGCCGGCGCTGTCGACATCATCGGCGTCCAGGGCAATGTCCGCGCCGACTGGAATCCCGCCTACGGGCTTGCGGTGATACCCGCTGTCTTTCTCGCCCGCATGAACGGCTTTGCAGCCATTGGTTTCGTGTTCCTGCTCTCGGTGCTTTCGATCGGCGGCGAGAGCGCGGCGCGCCGGCTCGGCGTGCCCAATCATTTCACGCTGGTGCTGGTTTCCATCGTGCTGATCGTGCTCGCGCTCGCCGAATATTTCGATCACCGATACAACCAGTCGCGGAGGGCCTAGGGCATGACCGGGCTGTTCAGCGAAGTCTTTCTCAGCGCGCTCCTGTTCGGCGCCGTCACCGCGGCGATCCCGCTGCTGCTTGCCGGGCTCGGCGAGCAGATCTCCGAGAAGGCGGGCGTGCTCAATATCGGCATCGAAGGGATGATGCTGGCCGGCGCCTATCTCGGCTTTGTCGGCGCTTTCTATTCGGGGTCGCTGTGGCTGGGCTTTCTCACCGGTGCCGCTGGCGGCGCCGCGGTGGCGCTTGTCATGGCGCTGCTTTGCGTGCGCATCGGGCTGAACCAGATCGTCATCGGCATCGCGCTGACCTTGGGGCTCGAGGGCCTGACGGCACTGCTCCACCATTTCCAGTTCTCACGCAGCTACCCGCGCCTGCCCGCGGCGGATGCTACCGTCATTCCGCTGCTTTCGGGCATCCCGGTCATCGGGCCTGCATTCTTCAAGCATCATCTGATCGTCTATCTGGCGGTCGCGCTGGTTTTCGGCATGAGCTACCTCTATCGGCGCACGCAACTCGGCCTCAATTTGCAGGCGGCAGGCGACAAGCCGGCCGCGCTCGATGTCGCCGGCATCGATGTCGTGCGGACCCGCACCATCGCCGTGTTGACGACCGGAGCGCTGGCTGGGCTCGGCGGCGCCTATCTCGCCAATGTCGGGGCTGGGCTGTTCATTCCGTTCATCACCAATGGCGCGGGCTTTCTCGGCATCGTGCTGGCCATGCTGGCGCGCGGTCGCCCGATCTGGGTGCTGTTCGGCGCGTTGCTGTTCGGCGTCTGCCTGTCGCTGACGACGGCCATGCAGGTGGCCGGCATCAACATACCGACCGACATCATCCAGATGCTGCCGTTCCTGGCGGTGATGATCATGCTGGTGCTGTTCGGCCGGCGCGCGAGCCTGCCGGCGGCGCTCGGCATTCCATACGAGCGCGGCGCGCGCTGAGCACAATTCATGCGCGGACGGGACCCGCGCCAATAAAGGAGGCAAGAATGTCGGATACCAAGGTCTACCTGCTCGACGGCGGCTCGCTCGTTCTCGACGGCTATCATGTGTTCTGGAATCGCGGCCCTGGCGGTGAAGTGCGCTTCCCCGTCTATTCGATCCTGATCGAGCATGCCGAGGGTCGGTTCCTCATCGACACCGGCTACGACTACGACCACGTGATGAAGGTGCTGCCGTTCGAAAAGCCGATCCAGGAAAAGCACCAGACCATCCCCGGCGCCCTGGCGCTGCTCGGCCTTGAGCCGAAGGACATCGACGTCGTCGTCAACTCGCATTTCCACTTCGATCATTGCGGCGGCAACAAGTATTTTCCGCATGCCAAGAAGATCTGTCATCGGACCGAGGTGCCGCAGGCCTGCAATCCCGAGCCCTTCGAACATCTCGGCTATTCCGACCTGAGCTTTTCGGCGGAGGCTGCCGAAGCGCGTGGCGCGACCGCACAATTGCTTGCGGGAACGACACGGGCGAATTCGACCTTCGAAGGCATCGATGGCGACGTCGAGCTTGCCAAGGGTGTCCGGCTGATCTCGACGCCCGGTCATTCGATCGGCCATTACAGCCTGCTGGTGGAGTTTCCCAAGCGCAAGCCGATCATGTTCACGATCGACGCGGCCTATACGCAAAAGAGCCTTGAAATGCTGTGCCAGGCGGCCTTCCACATCGACCCGGTGGCGGGCGTCAATTCGATGCGCAAGGTGAGGAAGCTCGCCGAGGACCATGGCGCCGAGCTGATGTACTCGCACGACATGGACAACTTCAAGACCTACAGGACCGGCACGCAATTCTACGGCTGACCGCCGCCAATCGGGAGACAAGACGATGCGCTATCTCGAACACGCTGATCCGGTCATCACCCTGACCGCGGGGCCGGTGAACGCCTATGCCGAAGTGCTGCGCGGCCTCGGCCGCACGGTGCTCTACGACTACGACCCGGCGTTCCAGCTCTTCTACGAGGGTGTGGTCGACAAGGCGCAGAAGGCGATGCGGCTGTCGAACAAGCCGGTCATCCTGCATGGCGAGCCGGTGCTTGGCCTGGAGGCCGCCGCGGCCTCGCTGATCACGCCGGACGATGTCGTGCTCAACCTTGCCTCGGGAGTCTACGGCAAGGGCTTTGGCTATTGGGCGAAGCGCTATTCGCCACATCTGCTCGAGATCGAGGTGCCGTACAACGAGGCGATCGATCCGCAGGCGGTCGAGGCAATGCTGAAGGCACATCCGGAGATCACCGTCGTTTCCGTCTGCCACCACGACACGCCGTCCGGCACCATCAACCCGATCGACGCCATCGGCGCGCTGGTCTCGGCGCATGGCGGCTATCTCATCGTCGACGCCGTCTCGTCCTTTGGCGGCATGAAGACGCATCCCGAGGATTGCAAGGCCGATATCTATGTCACCGGCCCGAACAAATGCCTGGGCGCGCCTCCCGGCCTGACGATGATGGGCGTCAGCGAGCGGGCCTGGGCCAAGATGAAGGGCAACGAGGCGGCCCCCCGCGCGTCGATGCTGAGCATCGTTGACTGGGAGCATGCGTGGTTGAGGGACAAGCCGTTTCCGTTCACGCCGTCGGTCTCGGAGATCAACGGGCTCGATGTCGCGCTCGACCTCTATCTCAATGAGGGACCGGAGGCGGTGTGGGCGCGCCACGCGCTCACCGCCAAGGCCATGCGCGCGGGTGTCGCCGCGATGGGCCTATCGATCTGGGCCGCCAGCGACAGCATCGCGTCGCCGACCACGACCGCCGTCCGCACGCCCGAAGGTGTCGACGAGAAGGCGCTTCGCCAGGCCGCGCGTGCCCGCTACGGCGTGGTGTTTTCGTCTGGCCGCGGCGAGACCTTGGGGAAGCTGACACGCATCGGCCATATGGGACCGACCGCGCAGCCGATCTACGCGATCGCGGCGCTGACGGCACTTGGCGGGGCCATGAACGCGGCCGGCCAGAAACTGGCGATCGGCAAAGGCATCGATGCGGCGCTGGCCGTGATCGACGCCGACGCCTGAACAGACATCATCAGATCACGGATTGAGGGAGCATTTTCATGACTGAACGGCTTGCGGGAAAGACGGCCCTGGTTACGGGCGCCGCGCAGGGTATCGGCAAGGCGATCGCCGCGCGGCTTGCCGCCGATGGGGCAACCGTCATCGTCAGCGACATCAATGCCGAAGGCGCCGGGGCGGCGGCCGCGGCGATAGGCGGAAAGGCGAGGGCGATCGCCGCCGACATTTCCGATCCGGCATCCGTCAAGGCACTCTTCGCCGAAATCCAGACCCTGACCGGGGGCATCGACATCCTGGTCAACAATGCCAGCATCGTGCCGTTCGTCGCCTGGGACGATGTCGATCTCGACCATTGGCGCAAGATCATCGACGTCAATTTGACCGGCACTTTTATCGTCAGCCGTGCCGGTACGGACCAGATGCGTGCGGCGGGGAAGGCCGGACGGGTAATCAGCATCGCATCCAACACCTTCTTTGCCGGCACGCCGAACATGGCGGCCTATGTCGCGGCCAAGGGTGGCGTCATCGGCTTCACCAGGGCGCTCGCCACCGAGCTTGGCAAATACAACATCACCGCCAATGCGGTGACGCCCGGCCTGATCGAGAGCGACGGTGTCAAGGCTAGCCCGCACAATGAGGCGTTCGGCTTCGTCGAGATGCTTCAGGCCATGAAAGGCAAAGGGCAGCCGGAACATATCGCCGACGTGGTTTCGTTCCTGGCCTCCGACGATGCGCGCTGGATCACTGGCCAGACGCTCAATGTCGACGCCGGGATGGTGCGCCACTAACCAAAAGCGCATTCCAAAAACGCTATGACCCTTCTGGGCGACCTGCATTTTTTGGGTCGCAACAGCGGGAGCGCGGCCGTGCCCGCAAGGCCGTGCCGCAAATAGCCAATCAAGGAAAAATCACGGTGGACTTCGGATTCGACACGTCGGTTTTCGACGGGCTGACGATTGCAATGCTGGTCGCCGGCCTGGCCATGACCGGAATGGCCTCCGGCGTGCTCGCCGGTCTGCTGGGGGTCGGCGGCGGCATCGTCATCGTCCCGGTGCTGTTCTGGGTGCTTAGCCTGTTCCACTTTTCGCCTGCTGTGATCAGCCATCTGGCGGTCGCGACCTCGCTCGCGGTCATCATCCCCACCTCGATCTCGTCGATGCGGTCGCACAACAGGCGCGGCAATGTCGATCGGCCTCTGCTCACTCTGTGGGGACCGGCCATTTTCGCCAGTGCCCTCGTCGGCGGCATCATGTCGAAATTCATCCCGGGCGCCGGCTTGCGGCTGGTCTTCGGCGTCGTCGGCCTGCTGGTGGCCGTCAACATGGCGCTGCCGAAGCACCTCGTGATCTCCGATCACCTGCCGCAAAGCGGCTGGATCAACCGCGCGATCGCTGCTGTGATCGGCTTTGTCTCTTCGCTGATGGGAATTGGCGGCGGCACGCTCTCGGTGCCGACGCTTTCCAGTTTTTCCTTTCCGGTGCATCGTGCCGTCGGCACATCGTCGGCGCTTGGCCTGCTTATCGCGCTTCCGGCAGTGGCCGGCTTCATCTGGTCGGGTCTTGAAATCGCCGGCAGGCCTCCGCTCAGCCTGGGTTACGTCAGCCTGCCGGCGGTTGCCATCATAGCGCCGGTGAGCTTTCTGTTTGCACCCTTGGGCGCAAGGCTCGCCCACGCGCTCAATCCGCGCTACCTGAAACTTGCCTTTGCGTTCTTCCTGGCGATCACGGCCGGGCGAATGTTGCTTTCCTGAATCCGGTTCAGCGGCCTACGGCTATTTTTCCCGCATGGCCCGGCGGAAGTTCTGCGTGATCGGCTCGGCGAGGTAGGAAAGCACGGTGCGGGCACCTGTCCGGATCATCGTCTCGCTCGACATGCCGGGCAGTAGCTTGCGGCCCTCCAGCTTGGCGAGTTCGCTCTTGTCGATCAAAACGGTCGCGGCGAAATAAGGTGCCCCGCTGCGCTCCTCAACCATGCGGTCAGCCGACACGATCTCCACGACGCCCTCGAGCGGCGGCAGGTTGTAGCGAGCGAACGCCGGGAAGCTGACGCGCGCGGGCTGTCCGGGGGCGATCGTCTCGACATCCTCCGGCTTGACCATGGCTTCGACCACGAGTTGCTGTCCGAGCGGCACGATCGTCATCAATGTCTCACCGGGTTTCACGACGCCGCCTGCCGTATGGACCTTCAGGTCCATGACGATGCCGTCAACCGGTGCGGCGACGTTGGTGCGGTCAAGCACGTCCCTGGCGGAGCGCTCCTGCTGTCCGAGGTCGAACAACTCCGCCTCGACCTTGCTCAACTCATCGACGGCCTGGTTCAGCCGCACTGTGTTGAGGTTCAGGATCTGCATATCAATCTCGGCCATGGCGCTTCCGGCACGGGCGATTGCGGCAATGTTGGTAGCGCGCTCCCCTTCGATCTCCCGCTGTTGGCGTCTGAGCAACAGGTTCCGTTCGCGGGTGGTCAGCCCTTTCTTGAGCAGACCCTCAAGGTCTTTGCTTTCGCCCTCGATTGCCTCGATCTGCTTGTCTTCGGTGACGATAAGCTGCTCCAGTCCCGTTATCTCTTCCTCGACCTGGTGACGGCGCTGGCCGAGAATTTCCCGCTCGTCCTTCAGATTGTGGTGCTTCGCGGCAAACACGTCACGCTGTGCTGCCACCGCGTCCTTCACGGCGGTGGCGGGGTTTGCGAGCAACGCCGGATTGAACTCGATCTCGGCCTTGCCGTCGCGCTCGGCCCTGAGACGGGCGGCCAGCGCCTCACGCGTTGCTATCCGGTTCTGGATCAGGTCGAGCTGCGCCTTTGCCTGCGTGTCGTCGAGCCGGACGAGGATCTTGCCCGCCTTGACGATATCCCCGTTGGCGGCGTTCAACTCCGCGATGATGCCGCCCTCGAGGTGCTGGATGAGCTTGCGGTCGCCGGCGACCTTGATAACGCCCGGCGCCACAGCGGCGCTGTCCAACGGCGCCAGCGCCGCCCAACCCCCGGCCACGCCGAAGAACAGGAACATGATCGCGAACCCGGTGCAGGTCACGCCGGTGAGACGCAGCGGCACCGGTTCCAGCAGCGAGGGCGGAGGAAGGGGTAGCGGCACGACGTTCAATCCGGGGGGGCGGCTCATGCTTCCTTGACCTCTTTGATTTCCTTGACCACTTCAAGGGCTGGCAACTGGGCCGCTTTGGGCAGATGGGCCACCTTGCTGACACGGTTGGCGAGTTCGTTGAAGACATGGTCGCGCGGCCCGAAGAGATCTTGCTGACCTCTGTTGAGCACCAGTATCTTGTCTATCTTGTCCAAAAGGTTGGGGCGGTGCGCGATCAGGATAACGGTTGTGTTCGTGGCCTTGGCCACGCCGAGAGCAGCAATCAATGCCTCCTCGCCCTCTCTGTCGAGGTTGGAATTGGGTTCGTCGAGGATAAGCAGCGCGGGGTCGCCGTAGAGTGCCCGCGCCAGCCCGATGCGCTGGCGCTGCCCGCCTGACAGGACGGCGCCGGATTCGCCGATCTCGGTGGCGTAACCCTTCGGCAGTCCCTTGATCAGTTCGTGGACTCCTGCCAACTGCGCGGCCTCGACCACCTTGTTGAAGACCGCCGGGTTGAGCGTCGCGAAGCGGCAAATATTTTCGGACACGGTGCCGGCGAAGAGTTCGATGTCCTGCGGTAGGTAGCCGACATGACGGCCACGGTCTTCCGCCGCCCATTGGGCAACATCCGTTCCGTCCAGCAAGGCGCGCCCCGCGGACGGGCGCCAGGCACCGGCGAGTATGCGCGCCAGGCTCGTCTTGCCAGCCCCGCTCGGACCGATCAACGCCATCGCTTCACCCGGCTCGAGGCGGAAGTTGATGCCTTTCAGGATATGTTCGCCACCCTGTCGGGCAAGCACAATGTTCTCGGCCTCGAACCTGCCTTTCGGTCGTGGTAGCGGCAGAACCGGTGTGGATTCCCGGTGCTGTCCGGCGACAGCGGTGAGACGCCGATAGGCGGCACGCGCTCCGAGCGTCGCCTTCCATGTGCCGATGGCTTGCTCGACCGGTGACAATGCGCGGCCCATCAGGATCGAGGCGGAGATCATGATACCGGGCGAGGCCTCGTTGCGAAGTACCAGATAGGCGCCGAGGCCGAGTATCGCCATTTGCAGGGCCAGCCGGTGACAACGCGCGATAGCCGCGATGGCCCCACCCCGGTTGGCGGCAAGAACCTGTCCTCTGTTTGCCTCGTCCTGCTGTGCCTTCCAGCCCTCCATCAGTGGCTTCAGCATACCCATCGCCTGGACGACCTCGGCGTTGCGGATCGCCGCCTCGGCCTGCACATAGGCCCGCGACTGCGCACCCGAAGCCTCGGTCAAGGGCTTTCGCGTGACGTATTCGTTGAGCAGCGCCAAAGCGAACAGGACGATCCCGCCGCCCAGCGCCAGCCAACCCAGCCAAGGGTGCATGACGAATATGGCAGCGAAAAACAGCGGCGCCCAAGGAGCGTCGAGGATCGGGAAGACGCTCGGGCTGGTGCAAAAATTCCGCACCTGGTCCAGATCGCGCAATGCACGGGCGTTGGCCTGGCCGGGCGCCGAGGCGGCGTATTCCACCGATGCAGTCAGCAGAACCGGTCCCAGCCGCGCATTCATCCAGGAACCGACCTTGGCCAGAAGACGCCCGCGTATTACTTCCAACCCGGCGAGCGTCCCGAGCGCGGCCGCCGCCATCAGCGAAAGCATCACCAGCGTCTCCAGGCTATGGCTGCCGAGCACGCGGTGGTAGACCTGGAGCATGTAAAGCGCCCCGGTCAGCATCAGCACGTTGATGCCTCCGCTGAACCAGATCAGCGGCCGAATGGCGCGTTTGACCTCTTTCATCACTACCTGCAGGGCAGGGGGCTGTTGCTTGGTTTTCATCGCTATTTCTCTGGTGTGCGGAGTGACATCCGGCGCAAGGGATCGCAGTTAGTCCAGCCATAAGTTGCTATGGTGAGTGCCATCGAGATTCCCCCCTTTTTGAACGCATCAAGAAAAGGGGATCCCCCCAGATGCCCTACCCGAGTGCATCCGCTGGCGCGCTGACGCGCTGAACTGCGGCCTTTGATCCTCGATTGTGTCGCCGCCGACGAGGAGGCGTCCATTCCCGGTTCGATAGTATTGAGATCAATGTCCGCACCTGATCGAACGATATATACCTTTCGATAGATCAGGCCGGCGCAGGCGCTGCGGCGGTTATCACGGCCGATGCCATCACGCGGCTTTCCGGCCCCTTTGCCAGCTTCATGTCGATGCCAGTTGAAAAGTGCTGGTGTCAGAGGAGGCCCGTTCCTGGACGCGCAGCGCCTTTGCCATGCGCCATGCCCAGGCCAGCTCCGCCCGGCTGCCGAGGTGCAGCTTCTCGTAAACGTGGTATAGGTGCAACGTCGTCGATCTGCTCAACCAGCTCAAGACCGAGTGTCGCGCCGACTATCTCACTCGCCTCGGCTTCGTCGTCCTCGATGAACTCGGATCGTCTCACGCATCACTGTGAGATCATCGAGACTGTCAATGAGTGCGGGCGCTTCAAGAACCGCGCCTGATCACCCAACACGGCCAAGCTCATCCGCGCTCGCCGGGCTGCGCAACCCGATAAGCTCCGGCGAGCGCTAAGCGACGTGCCCTACATAGAGGGCGACGCCGATCGGGCCAAGGCTTTTGACACATATGGTTTGCTCCGGCGCGGGCATTCACTACGGCGCTTCTCCGCCAGGTCAATATTCCCATTTACACTGACGACAGCAACCCTATCGAAAACGATATATATCGTTCGATATAGGTCAGAATACTACCAGACGGAAAGTTGACTTGCCATCCTTAGGCTGCGCCAAATTGACCCCTGAGCATCTGGGGTTTGTTAGCATTTCAAGTGGCATCTCAAGTGATGGCGGACGGGCAATCGTAGCTTTCCAAGCCTCCGGAACTTACGCACGTCAAGGCGTGCTCTGTTCCGGTTCTCGAAATCCACCATTTTCGGCGCGCCCTGACCTAATCCCAACTGACCCTGGAACAGCTCGATCACAATTGGGAGGAAGATTATGACTACGATTACCGCCACCAATCTCGTTCTCGACGAGCAGATCGGCGTACAGACCGTCACCGATGATAATGATGTCCTCCTCGACCAGACGCTGAGCGACGCGCTCACCGCTCTCGGCGTGCTTGGAATCAGTCCTACCGACCCCACGACAGGGTTCCCGCAGGTGGCTGTCAACACCGCCCTCCTTGACACAACCGGCGCGACCGATCTGGCGCTGTCGATTCCCGATGACGGCCCGGGCGGCACCACGAGCGGCCTCTTTACCGTCGGCGGTGTGGAAATCTTCCTCTACAATGAGGGCGGCATCATTTATGGACGCGAGGCCGACGGGAATGGTGACGCCGATCCCGCTGGCGCCTTGGCGTTCGCGGTTGCGCTTGACGAGACTGACCTGTCATCGGCGCAGATTTACCTCATTCAATACGAACCGCTGCAGCACAACGTTCCTGGTGATCCTCCTGTCATTGACGATGACGACATCCTGTCATTTGCCCAGGGCAAGATCACACTGGATGTAACGACCACTGAGCTCGTAACGACGTTTCAGGTGCTGGACTTCGCGTCGATCCCGTCAGGTAGCCCACAGGAGACACTCACGGTTGCGACAGCCGATCTCACTGACAATCACAGCGCCAAGTTTGATGGCATCATCTTCCCGGCAGGTGCAGTCACTGATCCGACGACCATCAACAAGAACCCCGGAACCAATGATGATCTGAATCCCGACGCCGTCGGCTTCGGTGTGAAGGGGGGCCAAGCCTCTCAGATGAATCAAAATGAGGGCTTCTTCGTCCAAGACGCGGCCTGGACTTCTGCCACTCCGGATGCGAACGAGATCGGCGGCATCAGGTTCGACGTCCAGGGCATAGGCGGCGTGAAGAGCGTCAACATCGAGTGGTGGACTGTCGATAATGGGACAGTTATTGAGCACGGGACCGACACAGTAACTTTACCTTCCGGCAGCGCCGTCTTTGAGAATTATACCATCGAGTCGGCGGATAGCGTCGATCAAATCTACGTTCGATTTACCTACGACACGAAGCAGAGCACCTCCGGTGTGCGCGTTGAGAACCTTGAAGTCGCGTTCCCATCATCGAGCGAGGTGACGGTCGTCAACCACGAGGATCTCGGGACGCACCTCGTGTTCGAGGATGCCGGGCCGACGTTCGACGGCATCACTGGTGATGCAACGCCGTTCCAGGTCGGATTGGCCGCCAATCAACAGGACACAGGGACGTTCGACCTTACTCCCGGAGCCGACGGCTCACACGTCACCATCACCCAATATACCGATCTCGGTGGCGCTGACATCGAGGAGATTCTCACCAACGACGGAACCACGCTGACGTACCGCGACGTGGCCACCGATACGGATCTTTACCAACTGAACGTGACCGACTCGGGATACACCTTCGACGTGCTCTTCACACCCCAGGGTGAGCAGTCCGACCTCAACTTCAATGCGGTCAAGTCGGGCGGTCCCCAGGAGACCTTGACAGTACCCACGGTGGATAACACCGGCAGCATCGTCTTTGACGGCCTGATCTTCAACGCTACGCCCGCAGCGGGCGCGACCGAGGCAGCCTTTGTGCCGTTCAACACCACTCCACTGGGAGGCCCGACTGTAGCGGCTGACGACCTTAACCCCGATGCAGTTGGTTTCGGCGTGAAAGGCGGTCAGGCTTCGCAGATCAATAACAACGAGGGCTTCACCTTCTCCACTGCGGACGGGTCTGACATCAACAATCTAACCTTCGCGGTCGCAGGAATTGGAAACATCAACGCCATCACCGTAGAATCGTGGCTTTACGACGATGGCGGCAATCTGATCGATCACACCATCGAAAACGTTACTGGCTTGCGCTCGGGCAATCAGACCGTGACCATCGATGACGATGGTGGGCAAGCCTTCGACACGGCCTACGTTCAGTTCCACGTCGGCGGTGCCAACTCGGGTGTTCGCATCCTCGACTTCTCGACGAGCATCGAGGGCCCAGTTGACGATCAGCCGTTCGAATTCACTCTGGCAAACACCGACCTCGACGGGGATGCTGCTACGCAAACACTGAGCATCCTCGCAAGCCAGGACTTCATCGTTTGATGACGTTCTCGCAGCCTTCATTAGCTTCAACGCAGACGATCCGGCCCCTTCGAGGGGCCGGACGTTCAAGACACCAAGGCTCTGGACTCAAACTAGGCGACATGCAAAGCGGCGGCTTGCGGTGTATGCTGTGGCGGCTTTCCGACAACCAGCCTCTTTGGCTGAAGGAACCGGAGGAGGGGAGAGCCAGCAACCGCCAAGCCAATCTCCAATGCCCCGGTTATCAGGCGGGTCGGACCGAGAGCAGGCTGTCGCAATCGCGGCCGATGCCATCGCGCGGCTTTCCGGCCCGCTGCCGGCCTCACGTCGATGCCCGTTAAAAAAGTGCTGCTTTCAGAGGAGGCCCGTTCCTGGGGGGGGGGCGAGGCTTTTGCCGTGCGTCATCCAGGCCAGTTCCGCCCGGCCGCCGAGGTGCAGCTTCTCGTAGACGTGATGCAGGTGCATCTTCACCGTGCCTTCGGATAAATGCAGCCGCTGCGCGATGGTCTTGTTGCGCAGCCCGCGCGAGACGAGATCGGCGATCTCGGTCTCCCGCCCGGTCAGCCGGGACATTGGCTGCGGCTGCGACCCGGGCATCAGCAGTTGCTGGACGATCTTGTTGTCGATCCACTTCTTGCCCGCCGCCACCGCATTCACGCATTCGATGAGAAAGCGGTGGCTGATGCCGTCCAGAAACAGGCCGTCGACGTCGAGCGTCTGTATCTCCTTGACATCGAGCCTGCCGGTTGGCTGCACGATGAAGATGATGCCGAGAGCGCTGTTGCCGGCCTTCAGCCGTGAGGAGAGACCTGATGTCTGCTGGTCCGCGAGATCCACGCCCACGATGACGATATCAGGTTGATGGCGCTCCACATGAGCGAGAACGTCCACAGGGCGGCGGCACTGGGCGACAACATCGTGCCCAGCCTTCTGCAACACCCACTCCAGACCGGCGAGATACACCCCCCGCGGGTCGGCGACAACCAAAGTCGACATACCAACACCGTCCGAAAAAAACGCAACGAACTTGGTTAAACACCCGTTAAATCAGGAAACCAGAGCGTAGGCATATTGTCAAGTAACAGCTAATATACATGTTGCTATATCCGCGACGGGCCGGGGAGCAACCAAAGCCCTGGTTCCGGAAGGAACTGTCGGAGATTAAGCTTGTTCGTCGGATCGGCAAGGTGCGCGATGTCGGCCGCAAGATGCTGGACAAGTCGACCGACCGGCATGCCCAATGCTATCGCGACCGGGTGACGACCGGCCCGCTCAGCGACGGCCAGGGGGGCAGCGCTGCATGACTGCCTTACAGTTGCGACTCGTTGAGCCTGCGGTCGGGAGGTTCCGATCTCACTGGCCCGCGGTATCGCGTTGGCGGTGCAGCGCCTATCAGGTCGCGTGTGAGTGGCTGCTGCTCAGGTCTAGAACGTCGACGCCGACCGACTTCCGCACGAGCCAGGCCGGCATGAGTTCCCGGACAACCGATTTGAGATAATCAACCATGGGCAACGCATGTTGCCTTCTGCGGGTTCCGTATCACCGCCATCCCTCGCAGTTCAGAGCCCGAGGGTTTGGCCCGCTTCAATCTGAAGGAAATCTGCCGACGAATTCCGGAACACAGCGTCCTGGAACGCGGCGACGGCAGAGCCATGGGTGACATCGACCAGCACGGTCGCCGCAGCTTCAACTTTGTCGGCCGCTTCGTCGACCTTGTCGAATCGCATCATCATTCGATCATGGAGCATCGAAAGCCGGGCCGCGTGGTAAAGCACGCTGCGTTTGTGATAATCCGAGTCCAAGGGTTCGAACAGCATTGTCATTTGGGGCTATCGTTCTCGTTTGGCGGCCTCGACCAGACGCCGAATCCTGCCGGACCGTTCGATGCTTTGGGCCACCATCTTTTCCGCGCGTTCAATCGCGAGTTCGGCCCGTTCGATCCGCGGCTTGGCGGCTTGGCATTGGCGACATCGGACGCAATCCCGATTCCGTGGGGTTTGATGGTGTTCATCATGAGTTTGTAACCCACCGAGGGCGGAATCGTTCCTTGACCGGCCAAGTAGCCCTGTCGGCCGACGTGGGGGATTCTCTTGACGATGTCAGCACCCTCGACCATCGGCAAGCCATGCACGTGGGCAAGCAGCATGCCTAGCGCGCCGTCCAACGAAGCGCAGGCCAACACGAGGTCGAACATTATCTCCGGTGCCTGGCCTTCAACACACGGTCTATATTTCGCTCATCGAAAAGGGGTTCAGGTCGCATCCATGTCGCGTGGACCTGCCGATAGTTGCAGGAAACCCTTGGAAATCAACGGTAGTCATTTGCAACATGGTGCGACTTGAGAATGGCAAAGAAGGCGCGCTAGATGACGCCTAAACGCCTAAATTTATTTGAAGAAATTTGGTAGCGGGAGAGGGACTTGAACCCCCGACCCCAGGATTATGATTCCCGTGCTCTAACCAACTGAGCTACCCCGCCAGGGCGGCGAAAGGCCCGAAATCCGCCTCAAATCGAAAGGCATGTCGGAGGCGTTCGCCAAGGTCGCGCGGATATAAGGTTGGGAGGGTGAGCCTGTCAAGCTTCGAAGCAACCGGCTTGCCGGCTTATCGTCATTATCGAAAAGCTTTGCCGTGCGGACATTTGGTTGCCGCCGCCGGGGTTGAGTTCGAAGGGGCACGTCGCTATGTCTCGGCCAAGAGTTTTTAGAGTTTGAAACAGATGAAGCCGCGCATAGCAGTCCTCGGTTGCGGATACTGGGGCAGCAACCACATCCGCACTCTCAAGGCGCTCGGCGCGCTGTACGCGGTCTCCGACACCAACCGGGCCCGCGCAGAAGGCTTCGCCAGTGAGCAGGACTGCCTGGCGATCGAGCCGGACCAGTTGTTCGTCCGTGACGATATCGACGCCATCGTCATGGCACTGCCGCCGCAATTCCATGCCGACCTTGCCGTGCGTGCCGTCGAGGCCGGCAAGGACGTGCTGGTGGAAAAGCCGATCGCGCTGACGGTTGCCGATGCCGAGCGTGCGGTGCGGGCGGCCAAGGACAATGGCCGCGTCTTCATGGTCGGCCATGTCCTGCGGTTCCACCCCGCTTTCGAGACGCTGAAAGGGCTCATCGACAAGGGCGAACTCGGCGAAGTCCGCTACATCCACTCGCACCGGCTCGGCCTCGGCAAGTTCCACACAGAGAACGACGCGCTGTGGGACCTGGCGCCGCACGATCTGTCGATGATCCTGGCGATCACCGGCACAGAGCCGATCGAGGTGCGCGGCGAGGGGGCCGCGCTGCTCGACAGTCTCAGCGACTTCGCGCATCTGCACATGCGCTTTCCCAACGGCCTGCGCAGCCATCTCTTCACCTCGCGTCTCAATCCCTATCGCGAGCGGCGGCTGACCGTGGTCGGCACCAAGGCGATGGCGGTGTTCGACGACGTCGAGCCATGGGAACGCAAGCTAGCCGTCTACCGCCACGCGGTGTGGCAGGACAGCGGCCAATGGGCCTTCACCACCAATGAGCCGTCCTATGTCGCGGTTGCCCAGGGCATGCCGCTGACACGCGAGCTGGAGCATTTCATCCAGTGCATCGAGACGCGTGCCGAACCGCGTACCAGCGGCGAGGAAGCGATCAGGGTGCTGCGCATCCTGACCGCCGGCACGGTCACCCACACCAAGTCGAATTCCTGAAGCGCGGATTATTCGGCGGGAACCTTATTCGGCAGGTATCTGGGCCGGCCTGGCGGCAAGCCGGGTCAGCATCGCCTCGGCCTCGGCGCCACGCTCCGAACGCTCGATGAAGCCGCCGCCGAACACGCGAGCTTCGTTGCCGTCATCGGAGTAGAGCACGCAGGCCTGGCCCGGCGCGATGCCGGACTCGCCGTCGATCAGTTCCACCCATGTGGCACCGGCACGATGATGCAGCACGGCCGGGCGCGGCGGCCGCGTCGAGCGGACCTTGGCGAACAGCTCCAGGCCGCCAGCAGGGACGTCTGTGAGCGGTCCGTCGCCCAGCCAGTTCATGTTGCGCAGATAGATCTTGTGCGTCTCCAGCGCCTCGCGCGGGCCAACCACGACGCGAGCGCGGTCGGCATCGAGGTGGACGACGTAAAGCGGCTCGCCGGAAGCGATGCCGATGCCACGGCGCTGGCCGATCGTGTAGCGCAGGATGCCCTCATGGCGGCCGAGCACGCGGCCGTCGATGTGGACGATGTCGCCCGGATTGGCGGCGGTTGGCTTCAGCTTGGCGATGATGTCGGAATACTTGCCCTGCGGCACGAAGCAGATGTCTTGACTGTCCTGCTTGGCGGCAACCGCCAGCCCCATCTCCTCGGCAATGGCGCGAACCTGAGGCTTCGGCAGGCCGCCAAGGGGAAAGCGCAGATAATCGATCTGTGCCTGCGTGGTGGCGAACAGGAAATAACTCTGGTCACGGTCGGCGTCGACCGGCCTGTAGAGCGCGCGGTGGGCGCCGTTGGCGCCGGAACGGATGTAGTGGCCGGTGGCCAGCGCGTCGGCGCCGAGCTCCTTGGCGGTGGCCAGGAGGTCGGCGAACTTCACCGTCTGATTGCAGGAAACGCACGGGATCGGCGTCTCGCCGGCGACGTAGCTCTCGGCGAAGGGATCGATGACCGCCTTGCGGAAGCGTTCCTCGTAGTCGAGCACATAATGGGGGATGCCGAGCGTCTCGGAGACACGGCGGGCATCGTCGATGTCCTGCCCGGCGCAGCATGAGCCGGCCCGGTGCGTCGCCGCGCCGTGGTCGTAGAGCTGCAAGGTGACGCCGACGACGTCGTAGCCCTCACGTTTCAGCAGGCCGGCGACGACAGAGGAATCGACACCGCCCGACATGGCGACGACGATGCGGGTGTTTTCGGGACGTCCGGGAAGATCGAGACTGTTCATGATGCTTTCGTTCTGCACGGCGCCTCAATGCCAATGTCGAGAATATAGGTCAAGCTTTACCGGCGCGCCAGCGTGCAGGGCGATTCACCGGTTGCGTCCGATCTCCGCCAGGGGATGCATTTTCCCCGGCAAATCAGGGTTTGCGGGCAGATGTTTCAAATGCCGGCGAAAAGACTAACGCGGCGTTCATGATCCTTACCTAGTCATTAGGGTCTGCTTAGGCAATTTTTAAAGCTGTGGCGGTAACGTGGCGGGGATTGGGTCTTTGAGTTTTTTGTAGAGAGTACGATGACCGATCTGGTTAGACCGAGAGTCAAATATGTTATCGGGCCTGACGGCAGCCCTCTTACGATTGCCGATCTGCCGCCGACCAATACACGTCGCTGGGTTATCCGGCGTAAGGCGGAAGTGGTTGCGGCCGTGCGCGGCGGGCTTTTGAGCCTGGACGAGGCATGCCAACGCTACAAGCTCACCACCGAGGAATTCCTGTCCTGGCAGGCGTCGATCGACGAATATGGCCTTGCCGGGCTGCGCACGACACGCATCCAGCAATACCGGCACTGACCATTGCGAATTTAGACGAAGGGCGCGGCTAACCCCGCGCCCTTCTGTTTTTCACCGCTCCCGCTCAGAGCGACAGCACAACCTTGCCGATCGGCTTGGTGGCGAGGAAGGCGTGAGCGGCCCCCGCCTGGTCCAGCGGGAAGCTCTTCGCCACATGGACGGCAAGCTTGTTGGCATCGATCAACCGAGCCAGTTCCAGCAGGCCCTCACTGTCGGGCACGACGGACATACGCTCGACCCGAATGTCTCGCGCGCCGGCCTGGGCCCTTGTGTTGTCGCTGACATCGAGCAATGACACCAGCACGCCGCCACGCTTGAGCACCTTCAGCGAGCGTTGGGCGTGGTCGCCGCCCATTGGATCCAGCACCAGATCGATGTCGCGGACCTGATCGGTGAAATCGCCCTTGGTGTAGTCGATGACTTCGTCGGCGCCCAGTTTGCGGACGAAATCGAGTTTTTGCGGGCTGGCGGTGGCGATGACGTGAGCGCCGCGCGCCTTGGCGATCTGCACCGCGAGATGACCGACGCCGCCGGCTGCGGCGTGAACCAGCACGCGCTGGCTCGATTCCAGCCTGCCATGACGGACGAGACCTTGCCAGGCAGTGAGGCCAGCCAGCGGCAAGGCGCCTGCCTCGAGGTGGTCCGCGCCCTTCGGCTTCAGTGCGATTTGATCGGCAGGCACGGCAGCCAGTTCGGCATAGGCCGCCGCCTGCTTGGGGAAGCGCGGCATGCCGAACACCTCGTCGCCGATCTTGAAGCCGATGACGCCGGGGCCGAGTGCTTCGACAGTTCCCGAGATGTCCCAACCCAGGATGAAGGGCGGCTCGCCGAGCAAGGGGTAGTAGCCGGCACGGACGGCGCCGTCGACCGGATTGATGCCTGCGGCCTTGACGCGAACCAGCACTTCGCCGGCCTCTGGCGTGGGATCCGGCTGATCGGCGATGACAAGGACGTCGGGTCCGCCGACGGAATTCTGGATAACGGCACGCATTGAGATGTCTCCTGCTCGGTTGATGCCACTATCATTTGGATAGTAATAGTCTCTTGTCCAGTATGTACCTTCCTGATATATACGCACCCTATGGATAGTGAAGATGATTGCGGTTTCGGCTATGATGCGTTCCGGCGGACGTGTCCTTCGCACACCGTGCTGGAGATGCTGGCCAGCAAATGGGTCTATCTGGTGGTTTGCGCGCTGCGCAAAGGCCGGCTGCGCAATGGCGAGCTCGCCCGCAAGCTCGAAGGCATCACGCCGAAGATGCTGACGCAGACGCTGCGGGTGCTCGAGCGCGACGGCCTGGTGCGGCGCGAGATCTTCCCGGTCATTCCGCCGCGCGTCGAATATGAATTGACCGAGCTCGGCCAGAACCTGGCGGGACTGCTTACCCAGATCAGGTCATGGGCGGAGCAGCATGCGCCGGATATCAAGGATGCCCGTGCAAGGGCAATTGCCGAGAGTGAAGGGGATTGGGCCGCGTAGGGCGGATTCATTTTTCCCGCCGGAGCCGCAAGCCGCGACAATGCGCCAGCCTGATGGCGGGCGTTGGCGCGGCAAACCGCCAGTCTTAGCCGATCATGGCGCTGCGGCCGCCGATTTCGGCTTCGCGGATCTTGGTGTCACGCGATTCCAGCATTTCCGCCTTGGAAAGCTCCGCTTCAGCTTCGCCGAGTAATGATTCGGCAGTGCTTCGCTGCTGCGCGAGGTCGCTTTGCGAATTTCTGAGGTTGTCGCGGCGCAAACGCGCCGCCTTGGCGAAGGTCGGATAGGCGAAATGGTTGATGTCGGTGATGCCGGCCTTCTTTTCCTCGGCGGTGATCTGAAGCTCCAGCTCGACGGCCATGCGTTCGAACTCGGCGATCATCATGTCGAGCTGCAGCAGCTGCCGCCGCTTCTCATTCACCTGAAACTGTTTCAGCCGAACGAGGTTTTCACGTGACTTCATGATTCGGTACTCCCGGAAACGCACACCCGCATCTATCGTCCAAACCACCTGGAAACGCCCAGGCCGCACCCGTGTCCACCGCCTTTCCCCTAACTATGGGAAACAAAACCCTAAAGTTTTTTGCCGACGGTAACCATTCGTTTACGGGCATTGTTAATCATACGGGTCAGGACTTAAGGCCGGGTAAAAATTCCGACCACCGATGCGGAAGCGACGTCGATGAGTCCCTGGAGTCGCTTAGTCCAGGTTGTTAATGTGTTGCATTAGAATTTGGTTCTGAGATTCGTTATTAGATTCAAGAGGGTGTAGAAAGAGGTTAAAAAATCTGGTACCGTCATGGACGGGAAATTAGGATTTGTTAACCATTCAATGGCAGCCTCTGCACAAGGCAACCACTGCTCCGGGTCCGGACGGGTCGTGAAATGGTCCGGCAGCAGAAAAGGGGAATGAAATGCGTGTTCTGCTGATAGAAGATGACAGTGCAACCGCACAAAGCATCGAACTGATGCTGAAATCGGAAAGTTTCAACGTCTACACGACCGATCTCGGTGAAGAGGGCGTCGATCTAGGCAAGCTCTACGACTACGATATCATTCTTCTCGATCTCAACCTGCCTGACATGTCGGGCTACGAGGTCTTGAGAACGCTTCGCCTTTCCAAGGTCAAAACGCCTATTCTCATCCTCTCCGGCATGGCCGGCATCGAGGACAAGGTGCGCGGCCTCGGCTTCGGTGCAGACGACTACATGACCAAGCCATTCCACAAGGATGAGCTGGTTGCCCGCATTCATGCCATCGTGCGGCGCTCCAAGGGCCACGCCCAGTCGGTCATCACTACCGGGGACCTCGTGGTCAACCTCGATGCCAAGACAGTCGAGGTCGGCGGCCAGCGGGTGCACCTGACCGGCAAGGAATACCAGATGCTGGAGTTGCTTTCGCTGCGCAAAGGCACCACGCTGACCAAGGAAATGTTCCTCAACCACCTCTATGGCGGCATGGACGAGCCTGAATTGAAGATCATCGACGTCTTCATCTGCAAGCTGCGCAAAAAGCTCGACGCGGCATCGGGCGGTCAGAACTACATCGAAACGGTCTGGGGACGCGGCTATGTGCTGCGCGAACCGGAAGACATTCGCGTCAGCGCCTGAGCGACGAATCGTTCGAATCTTTTCAATAAAAAACCCGGCTTCGGCCGGGTTTTTGCATGATGGGCTGGTAACAGTCTGTTTTCGGGCTTCCGAGCAGAAAACCGTCACGCACTTTTTCTGGAATTGCTCAAGGATGCCGAATCAGGTGCGCTCTTCAAGGTGCGAAAGCGCTCGAGCAGCTGCGGGCGGTTGAATGGCTTCAAGAGATAGCCCTGGGCGCCGGCGCGCTTGGCCCGCATGATCGAAGCAATATCGAGCTCGACCAGGGAAATCAGGATCTGCGGCCTTATCGGGCTCTCCATGGCGCGGACGCGACGGATGAGATCGACCGCCGGTACGTCGGGCAAGGCGCCATCGACGACGATGATGTCGGGCATGTCGGCGGCGCACATCTCCAGCGCGTCAAGTCCGCTGGCGGCCTCGATGACAATCATTTCGGAGCCGCCCAGGATGCGTTTTGCAACCTTCCTGATGACGCTTGAATCGTCGACGAACATGCAGCGTTTCATTTCCGGGTCCTCTTTGCCTTCTGGCAGTCCGGTAGCGTCGGGGGCATCCAGGGCGGACCATAGGCCAATCTGGTAAAGAAGCCGAAAAGGCGTTAGGTAAAATTTTTACAAAGATAGGCAGGTGCCTGCTTTTATTCGCGAATGCTTTGGCACTGCCTGGACGACCAGATGCATCTCAAGTCGATGAGCTGGAATTACAGATTTCAATGTAGAAATACTTCGCTTTATCGGCTGCGCAATCAGGCCGCAGAAAGGACGATTTCTTCCGGCGTCGCGTGGATCGATATCGTCATGCCGGCTTCGCGCGCCAGAAGCAGCGTGTAGTAGGGCTGCACGGAATGCGCGTCGATCGGTTCCTCCGGCTTGTGGCCGGAATGCAGTTCGAGGAACTTCGGCGGCACACGCAGCATCGGGCCGGCCGACGCAAGCGCGAAACGCGGTTCGGTCTCAAGATTTTCCAGCGTCACGGAAAGCTTGCCGCCGCGCGGAATGGCGGCATTGGCGACGAGGATCAGGTTGAGCAGCAGCTTGACCTTGTTCTTGGGCAGCAACGCGCGGGGCCCGTTCCAGGTCAGTTCCGGCTTTTCGTTCTTGAGGAAGGCGATGGCGACCGCTTCGGCATCGCCGGTATCGATCAACATGCCGGCCGAGCCGGCGGCACCGAAGGCGATGCGGGCGAACTGCAGGCGGGCCGAAGCGTTGCGGGCGCTCTGGCGGATCAGCTTCATCGCGTCCTCGTCGGCGCCGCCTTCATCAAGCAATTCGAGCCCGTTGTTGATCGCGCCGACCGGCGAGATGATGTCGTGGCAGACCCGACTGCACAAAAGCGCTGCCAGATCGGGTGCGGAAAGGGTGAACAGATCGGCCATCGGCGAAAAATCCCTGCAAAATCTCACAACTCATGGCCGGGCGATCGATCGTCGCCTGCCACACGAATCACGCACTCTCTCCTCGGGCTTTCTGAATACACAGCGCCCGTGCGTGCAGCAACAAATCCAAATTGTGGTTGTGGCAAATGGCGTGTTCACGCAGGCTGCCGGCCCCACTTGAGCGACCCCAAACAGCCTTCGAACCGCCATGTTCATGTGTGAGCTTAATGGTTGAAAAAGGATTACGGCATAGTTTGCCCCTAACAGTTACCCTTAACGGCCGGCTAAAAGAGCCGTACGGGGTGCGAGGCGTCGGCGAAGGTGCTCCCTGACGGAGATTGGAAGCATGTTTTCCCGATACTACGACCGGAGCTTTCTCCGTGTCTTCTCAATGGCGGTCACGCTCCTGGGCGTTCTCGTCTTCTCGACTTCAGCCCTGCGGGCCCAGGAATACACCGCTCAAGAGATTGTCGATTCCGGTCACAAATTTTTTGGCGCGACATCGGGCGGGCTCGCCACGGTGATCGAGAAGATTTTTGCCTCCTACGGCCTGCCCAACGGCTATCTGCTGGGCGAAGAAGGCTCGGGTGCGCTGATCGGTGGCCTGACCTATGGCGAAGGCACGCTCTACACCAAGAATGCCGGCGACCACAAAGTGTTCTGGCAAGGCCCGTCACTCGGCTGGGATTTCGGCGGCGAGGGGTCGCGGGTGATGATGCTGGTCTACAATCTCGACGATGTGGGCAGCCTCTATAACCGCTATGGCGGCGTCGCCGGTTCGGCCTATGTGGTGGCTGGCGTCGGCTTCAACGTGCTGAAGAACAACAATGTGATTTTGGTGCCGATCCGCACCGGTGTCGGTGCCCGGCTTGGCGTCAATCTCGGCTATCTGAAGCTTACCGAGCGCGCCACCTGGAATCCGTTCTAAGCTGAAGTCCTTGGCTGTCGTTGCCCAAAACCGGGACCGCTTTTGGGTCGACATGCATTAAACTCGTGGCGTTGCGGCAAACCCTTGCCGCAACGCTGGATTTCCGCCATGTCAACGTGGCACAGTCAAGCGCTCTATGCGCTTTTGGTTTATCTTGTTTGATGCTTACCGGCCACAACGGGTAGTCACTTGGTCCAGTCGGTCCTGTTCTTCGTCCTCGGCTTTCTCTGCGCTGGCTTTCTGGCGCTCATGGTGGCTCCGGCCATATGGCGTCGTGCGGTCGCGCTTACACGCAGACGCGTCGAATCCTCGATCCCTCTGACGCAAACCGAGATCCAGGCGGACAAGGATCGCATCCGCGCCGAATACGCTATGACGACGCGCCGCCTGGAAATCAGCGTCAAGGCGTTGCGAGAGAAGGCGGCCGAACAACTCGTCGAGATCAATCGCGGTCGCGAGGCCATGAAGGGCCTGGCGGTCGAGCGGACGGACAAGAACCAGGCGCTGACCGAGCTGGGCGCGAAGAACGAAGCGCTGCGTCAACGAGAGGGCGAGTTGCAGCAGCTTTCGGAGCGGTTGAAGGAAACCGAGCGCAAGCTGGAAAAGCGCGCAGTTGAGCTGGAAAAGCTGGAGCGCATGTATGACGATGCCAGTTTTTCCTCGAGCAGCCGGCAGATCGAGCTCGTGGCGCGAGAGTCCGAAATGCAGAAACTCGCCAGTGACATTGCGATGCTGCGCGGCCAGCGCAAGGAAGCCGACAGGCGCGGCCAGGAAATCGCGGCCGAAAGCAAGGCCGCGCGGGACGCTCTGAAAGCCGAGAAGAAAAGGACCGCCGAGCTCGACAAGAAGGTCGAGCGGCTGCTGGCCACACTTGCCGATCGCGAAGACAAACTCGACCGCCGCGAAAAGGAACTGGCACGCATGCGCGAAAGATCGAAATCCGAAGACAGCGCGCCAGCCTTGCGGCTGGTCGGCAAGGGCGGCGATGTCGCCAGGAGTGATGATTTGGACAAGGCAATCGCCAAGCTCGACAGTGACCGTGAGCAGCTCGAGGCGAGGCTGACGGCGCTGGCGCGCGAGAACAAGCGGCTGAAGGCCGACCTCACCGCACTGGCCGCGTCCAAGGCCACGGACAGCAGCTCTGCCTTGCGCGAGCAGATGAACGCGCTGGCGGCGGAGGTCGTCCATCTGACGGCGAAGCTCGAGGGGCCTGGTTCGCCGGTCGCCAAGGCATTGGCGGTACCGTCGGACGCCCGCTCCGGCAACGGTGACCGCAGTCTTGCCGACCGCGTGCGCGCGCTGCAGAAGGCTGACGCGACAAGCTGAATCAGGCCTCTTTAGAGTATTTCACCGTTTCACGGAAACGGCGAAATGCCCGAACTCTTTGCTTTGACGCAATTCTGGACGGAAAACCGCTTCACACTTTTCCTAGAATTGCTCTAGCCGAAAAATGATGCAGCGCGATGGCTGAAGCCGCGGCGACATTCAGGCTGTCGAAGCCTTCCGCCATGGTAATCCGCACGTTGCGCAGGCTTGCGAGCAGGTTGTCCGGCAAGCCTTCGCCCTCGGTGCCGAGATAGAGCGCCAGGCGCTTACTGCGCTGCGCATCGCGGATGTCGGTCTTCCCGCGTGGCGACAGCGCGAATTGTTCGAAGCCACGTCGGGCGAGCATCGTTGTGAAGCCGGCGGTATCGGAGAACGATGCGAAGGGGATCTTGAGCGCGGCGCCGACCGAAACGCGGATCGCCTTGCGATAGAGCGGGTCGCAGCATGTCGCATCCAGCAGAACAGCGTCAGCGCCAAAGGCGGCGGCATTGCGGAAGATCGAGCCCACATTGTCATGGTTGGCGATACCGACGAGCACTACGACGAGCGCCCGAGGCGGCAAGCCATCGAGCAGGTCTTCGGCCGGCTGCGGCTCTCCCTTGCGGCCAATGGCCAGGATTCCGCGATGCATATGAAATCCGGCGATAGCGTCCATCACCGCGCTGGTGGCGACATAGACCGGGAGGTCGGCGGGCGCCTTGCTCAGGATGTTGTCGAGACCTGCCAGCCGGTTTTCCAGGACCAGGATCGATTCGGCGGCAAAGCGCCCGGTCGAGAGCAGCAGGTCGAGCACCACCTTGCCTTCGGCGACGAAGCGGCCTTGCCGGCCGGCGAGGTCACGCTCGCGAATGTCGAGATAGGCAGCGACGCGCGGATCTTGCGGGTCGTCGATGCGAATGGGATCCATGCATTCCTCGCGACCGTCGCATCGGCCCGAAAATCCGGACCGCTTCCCGGCGCTCACCTTGTTTGGAAAGCACGATGCGACAATTCGGGACAATCAGCCAGCTCTGTACGCCCCGGATGGGCGCATGTCGCTCTGAAATCACCGGCGAGATCGGCGCTATGTGGTCAGGTTCCAGCACGGCGCAAACGGTGCGCCATCTGGGACAGGTCATCCTTGCCGCTGCCGAAAATGCCGTCCAGCATGACAAGCAGTTCTCGCACGGCGTCGGATTTGCAGGAGTAGTAGATCATCTGCCGGTCGCGGCGGGTCTCGACCAGGTCGAGCGCCCGCAACTTGGCGAGGTGCTGGGACAGGGCGGATTGGCTGAGCATCACCTTCTCAGCAATGGCTCCAACCGACATTTCACCTTCGGCGAGATAGCTCATGATCAACAGTCGCTTCTCATTGCCCATCAGCATGAGAAACTCTGCCGCCGATTCGGCGTTCACGATTAGCTTTGTCGAGACCATCGATCCCCCATGCTTCCTGTTCATCCCGACGCCATGGGGGCAATGGCGTCTGATTCCATAAATTCACTTGTCGATCGGCGCTGGCGATTCAGCGTCACCAAAAGGTAGAGCATTTCACTTAAATCTCAAGTGTTGCTTTTGATCCAGCATAATTAAGTCTCAGTCCCGGCGTCGGCCATGGCTCGGCCGGCCTTGGCCATATCGACCAGAACGTGCCGCAATTCGCCTGCCGCCGCCAAAGGGTGTGGGTAAAAGACCCGGCAAACATCGTCGCCCGACACCAGATCCATGCCATCGGCATCGAATCCGGCAACACGCCAGCCGTTTCCGGACGCTTTGGCGAAATGCTGTGCGTAAACGGCGATTGCGTCGAGATGGTCGGCGTTCATGTGGTCGATGGCGGATTGTTCGCGCGCCGCGAGTTCCTCGACGACCGGTCCGCTGGCGAGCAAATCCGATCGATCGAGCTGATAGGCCTTGCCGAAGCCGCCGTTGAGGCTGGCGCGTTGCGGACCGAGGCGAAAGATCGAAAAGTCGCCGAGACCGGCGTAAAGATTCGCCCTGGGATTGTGATTGAGATAACGGCGCTCGGTGCGGGCGTGTTCGGCTGATCCGCGCTCAAGCCGTGCCGCCTGGCAGATCAATGTCAGGCGCGGGTGCGCCAGCGGGTCGCCCTTGCCCGGTTCGCCGAGCAACAGGGAACAGCGCGGATCGGCAAGCAGAGCGCCGGTGTGCGCCGAAAGCATCGAAACCAGGATCAGCGGCGCGCCGTCGATGTCGGTGGCCACGCCGACCCTGCTGGCCAGCGGCGAGCCGGTTTGCGGTTCGATCACCGCCAGGGCGCCAAAGCGGGCGCTGCGCAGAAGCGTCTTCGCCAGCCGGATCGCTTCGGCGTCCGTCTCGCGGATCACGTCCTTTTTCGGCTCGTCCAAGGCAGCACCACAGTAAGTTGATCTTTCTTCTCTAGTTATCGGTCAGCAAGCTGGATTTGACAAGGTCGTCGATCTCGGCTTTCGCAAAGCCGAAACGTGCCAGAATTTCCGATGGCGACACATCCTCATTGCCTGGCATAGGGGCCAATGTCGGTTGCGAGCTCGAGAAACGCGGCGCGGGGGCCGGGCGCTCAAATGCACCTGTCGTCACAGAGGCGTTGCGTGCCCGATTGTGCGGGTGGTGCTTCGCCTCTTGCAGCGACAGGACGGGTGCAACGCAGGCATCGGTTTGCGTGAACAGAAGGTCCCAGTCGTCGCGTGGTTTCTGCCGGATCCGATCGGCAATGGCGGCGCGCATCGGCGGCCACAGGGCCTTGTCGTACTGGCCGGACGCAAAGCGCTCGTCGAGCGGCAGCAGCCTGGCGAATTCGGCGAAGAATTGCGGCTCGAGACAGCCGATGGCGATATGGCGTCCGTCCGACGTCTCATAGGTATCGTAGAACGGGGCGCCGGAATCGAGCAGGTTCGCGCCGCGCTTGTCGCTCCACAAGCCGGCCGCCATCAAGGCGTGCAGGGGCACCGCCAGCATCGAGGCACCGTCGACCATCGCGGCGTCGATGACTTCACCCTTGCCGGTGCGCGAACGTTGGAATAGGGCGGCCAGCACGCCGGCCATCAGCATCATGGCGCCACCGCCATAGTCGGCGACAAGGTTGAGCGGCGGGACCGGACGGCCGTCGGCATGGCCGATGGCGTGCAGCACGCCGCTATAGGCGAGGTAGGTGATGTCGTGGCCGGCGCGGCCGGCGAGCGGGCCGTCCTGGCCGAAGCCGGTCATACGGCCGTAGATCAGCGCGGGGTTACGCGCCAGCACCGCTTCCGGGCCGAGGCCGAGCCGCTCCATGACGCCCGGGCGAAAGCTTTCGAGCAACATGTCCGCCTTTTCGGCAAGGCGCAGCAACAGATCGGTGCCTTCACGGCGCTTCAGGTCGAGGCGCAGGACGGCGCGGCCATGGCGGTCGATGTTGTACTCATCCGGCAGCGACAGGAACTGGCTCGTCCCCGCCCGTTCGATGCGCAACACTTGCGCGCCCATCTCCGACAGCATCAGGCCGGCCAGCGGCACCGGGCCGAGCCCGGCCATCTCGATCACCTTCAGCCCGGCCAGCGGCCCGGTTTTAGCGGCAGCGGACAGGCCGGCGCTCATGACCTTCTATTTCGGCGCCATGCGAATGGCGCCGTCGAGACGAATGGTCTCGCCGTTCAGCATCTGGTTCTCGACGATGTGCAGGGCGAGCGCGGCGTATTCGGACGGTTCGCCCAGGCGCGACGGGAAAGGCACGGCGGCGCCCAGCGAATCCTGCACCTCTTGCGGCATGCCGGCCATCATCGGCGTCTTGAAGATGCCGGGCGCGATGGTGCAGACGCGGATGCCGGAACGGGCAAGATCGCGCGCCGCCGGCAGCGTCATGCCGACGACGCCGCCCTTGGAAGCCGCATAGGCGGCCTGACCGATCTGGCCATCATAAGCGGCAACCGAAGCGGTGTTGACGATGACGCCGCGCTCGCCGCACTGCAGCGGCTCGAGCTTCGACGCGCGCTCGGCAACGAGGCGGATCATGTTGAACGTGCCGATCAGATTGACCTCGATCACCTTGCGATACTGATCAAGGGGGTGGGGACCATCCTTGCCGATCGTCTTCACGCCGATGGCGATGCCGGCGCAGTTGACCAGGATCCGTGGCTGGCCAAGCTTGGCCGTAACGTCGGCGAGGGCAGCGGTCCCGCTGTCGGCGCTGCTGACGTCGCACTGGACGGCTATACCGCCGATCTCGGCCGCGACCTTGGCCGCGCGATCGATACCGACATCGAAGATGGCGACGCGGGCGCCCTTGGCCGCCAGCGCGCGCGCCGTTGCCTCGCCAAGGCCGGAGCCGCCGCCGGTGACGATCGCGATCTGGCCGTTCGGGTTCATGGCGTCATCCTTTGATCTCGGGAACAGTGGGATGGATCAGGCGCCAGATCGAAGGGAAAGGTCAAGCCATCGCCGCGGTAGGATCGGCCACCCTGGCCTGATCGGCGTGGCCGACCTCGCCCAAGAGCCTGGCTACCGCGCCCGGCGCGATCTCGTGCGACAGCAGCCGGTCGAGATCGACGGGGCGCGGCATCGAAATCTGGCCGCGCGGAATCCGCTTGAAACCGAGCGGCCCGTAATAGGGCTCGTCACCGACCAGCATTACGGCAGGTGCGCCGGCCCGGGCGGCGGCCTCCAGCGCGATCGCCACCAGCCGGCGGCCGATGCCGAGATTCTTGAAGGCCGGCCGCACCGCGAGCGGCCCGAGCATCAATGCGCGGCCGGCGCCGGCGGCGATGCGGGTCATGCGCACCGAGGCGACGACAAGGTCGCCGTCGACGGCGACAAAGGACAGCGAGCGCTCGTGCCCTCCGGCTTCACGGATCTTGTAAGCGGCCAGCACAAAGCGGCCGGGCCCGAAGGCTTCGTCGTTGATGGCTTCGATCTCGGGGTCGTGCGCCGGGGTTTCCGGCAGGTATTTCACGTCGGCAAGGCTCATGGTCGTTGCGGTCCGATACAAGGAGGAGAGGTTTGCTGCAAACGGCAGCATTCGCCAGTCAGCGCTTCATCAAGCGCGGGCGCCCTTTCGTCGTCGGTCAAACCGGATCAAAGCAAAGTCGAACATGCGGATTGTGCGCTAGCATCAATTTCCCGCCGCTGCAATCGGCCGTTTTTGTCCGTCATTTCTGCCAAGTGACGGTCTGTTCAGCACCTGACGTCTTCGACAGGGCAGCCTTGTGCCTACATCAACCAACAGGACGCAAGGAGATTTGCATGGGATTGCTGGTTGAAGGAAGATGGCAGGATCGCTGGTATGATACGGCGGACAATGGTGGCAGCTTCGTGCGGACGCAGTCGCAATGGCGCGACTGGATCACTGTTGACGGCAAGCCGGCTGAAGGCCGGACGCGCGGTTTCAAGGCCGAGCCCGGCCGCTATCACCTCTATGTCTCGCTTGCCTGTCCGTGGGCCCACCGGACGTTGATCTTTCGCGCGCTGAAGAAGCTGGAAGGCGTCATATCGGTGTCGGTGGTGCATCATTTCATGGGCGCCAACGGCTGGACGTTCGTGGCTGAGGACGGCGCCACGGGCGACACGCTTTACGGCCTCGACTTCCTGCACCAGATCTATGCCAAGGCCGATCCCGCCTATTCGGGCCGGGTGACGGTGCCGGTGCTGTGGGACAAAAAGGAGCAGACCATCGTCTCCAATGAGTCTTCCGAAATCATCCGCATGCTGAATTCAGCCTTCGACGAATGGGGCGACGCCAGCCTCGATTTCTATCCGAAGGCGTTGCGCGGCGAGATCGATCGGATCAATGCGCTGGTCTATCCCGCGGTCAACAACGGCGTCTATCGCGCCGGCTTCGCCACCACGCAACGTGCCTATGAAGAGGCGTTCGGTGAATTGTTCACAGCGCTGGATACGCTGGAGGAGCGGCTGTCGAAGCAGCGCTATCTCGTCGGCGATCGTATCACCGAAGCCGACTGGCGGCTGTTCACCACGCTGGTGCGCTTCGATCCGGTCTATGTCGGCCATTTCAAATGCAATCTGCGCCGTATCGCCGACTACCCGAACCTGTCCAACTATCTGCGCGATCTCTATCAGGTGCCTGATGTGGCCGGGACGGTGAATCTGCATCATATCAAGGCGCATTATTACGGCAGCCACCAGACAATCAATCCGACGCGGATCGTGCCTGTCGGACCGGATCTGGATTATGCCGCACGGCATGACCGGGCGCGCTTCGAGAAAGCGGCAGCCTGATCTACCAGTAGGGCGAGGGCTGCTCGCCGTCAAAAACCTCGGCGATCCGGCGCAGCGTCGCCGGCGTCGTGCCCTGCGGCAAGCCGTCGAGCGGGAAGAAGCCGGCTTCGGCGATTTCGTGGTCCGGCAGCTTCGGCGCCGTCTGGCTGAAATGCTCGAGCAAATAAAAGCCGACATGGTCGCGGCGGCTGGAGCGGCGGTTGAAATGCATCGATTTGAGCACCGGCGGGGCGGTGAGAGCGATGTTGCCTTCCTCGGCCAGTTCACGGGCCAGTGCCTCGTTCATCGTCTCGCCGACTTCGACGCCGCCGCCGGGAAGCTGCCAGCCCGGTACATAGGTATGGCGAATAAGGAAGACGGACCTGGACGCCCTGTCGTGGATCAAGCCGCGCACGCCAAGCGTCATCGGCCTCCGCAGCACGAAATAGAGATGGAACAGCCTGGCCCTCAAACCTGGCCAGCCGGTCTGGCGGAAGGCATCTTCAGGGCTCGTCATTGATAGCGAAACCGTGGGTGGAAAGCCGCGCGCGGGTCGCCTATGAAGGTTGTATGTTCAGGCTCGCGCATATTTCCGATGTCCATCTGGGGCCGCTCCCCGATGTATCCTATCGCGATCTCGCCTCCAAGCGCGTGCTCGGCTATGTCAACTGGCAGCGCAACCGCCGCCGCCATATGCATGATGCGGTGATTGACACGATCGTCGCCGACATCAAGGCGAACACGCCTGACCACCTCGCCGTCACCGGCGACCTGGTCAATCTGGCGCTCGACGGCGAGATCGAGATGGCCAGGCACTGGTTGGAGACGCTGGGGCCGGCGCATGATGTTTCGGTCGTTCCGGGCAACCACGACGCCTATGTGCCAGGCGCCTTCGACAAGGTCTGCCGATCCTGGGCGGCGTGGATGAGCGGCGACGGCGTCAACACGCCGGTCGATCGTAACGCATTTCCCTATCTGCGCGTGCGCGGCAACGTCGCGCTGATCGGTGTCTCGACAGCGCGCGCCACGGCACCCTTCATGGCCAATGGTTTCTTCATGGAAGGCCAAGCGAAGCGGCTCGGCAAAATCCTCGGGGATACCGCCGGACAGGGGCTGTTCCGCGCCATCATGATCCATCATCCGCCGGTGCGCGGCGCGGTCCCGCAGCACAAGCGGCTGTTCGGCATTGCCCGCTTCAACAAGATCATTCGCCGCCACGGCGCCGACCTTGTCCTGCACGGCCATTCACATCTGCCGTCGCTGTTCTTCATCGGCGGTCGCGGCGTCAGGATTCCAGCGGTCGGCGTCGCCGCCGCCGGCCAGGCGCCGGGCGGCAAGAACCCGGCGGCGCAGTACAATCTGTTCGACATTGACGGCGAGACGGGCAACTGGCGGATCCGGCTGACGCGGCGCGGCCTGACCGGGCCGTCCATGCCGCCATCCGATCTGCAGACGCTGGAACTCGGTGCCGTGACTGGCGCCGCTATGGCCGCAAGCTGACTACCATGGCGACGATGCGGTCCCAGAACAGGACGATGGACACGAGAAGACCGACCAGGGCACCGGCAGCCACAAGGCCAAGCCCGGACAGAAAGGCCGACCAGCGTTTGCCGCGCGCCGTCGCGCGCAGCGGCGGTTCGGCTTCCGGCACATAGGCACGTTTCATGCCGGCGACGGCCGGTTCGACGCCGCCTTCCAGCATCCTCTGACGCTCGACAATGCGCTCCGCGACATAGCGTGTCACGGAATGGGCAACCGGCTTCATCTCGGTGGATTCGGCAAGCACCACCCGGCCGATACGGGTGTCCTTGAGGAAGCGATAGGTCCGGCGGTCGCGCCCCATGGCGACATGACTGATGGCGTCGATCCACAAGCGCGGCTGCAAGCCGGACGAGACGACAAAGTCGAAATTGTCCATGTCGGCCGGAACATCGGCAAAAACCGGTGCCAGTTCGGCGGCGAGCAGATCGAGGCGCATGCGATGCGCCTCGCGCATGTCGACGACGACGTCGTCGCGGTCGGCGAAGGCATTTTTGACATCACGGATGGCATCGGACAGTTTCTTGGACTGGTCGATGGTCTTCTCGCCTGCTTCCTTCATCGGCGTCTGCCTCGTGGGTTTGGTTAACACCGGGTTAACACAGCCGCCGGCAAAATGCACTGGCGAGATCGACGGCCCCCGGGGTGCCCAGGAAGGTTGTCGTGCGAAAAAGGTCAGCTGGCTGCTGCGGCGAATTTCTGGCGATGTGGCCTGGCGCGACGATTGGTGTTGCGGCGAATGATCTCGGCAACAAGGCCGGGGGCTTCCTCAGCCAGCATATGGCCGGCCTCCAGCACGTGGTGCACGTGAAAATGCGCCGGCAGGTCATCCGCCTGGGTAAAGGGCAGCACCGCATCGTTGGTTCCCCATGCCACCATCACTGGCATGTTCAGTCCATCGAGGCGATCGTGCGGGATGACGCCTTGCCGACCGTCCACGGTCATGGCGGCTGCGATCTCGACCAGCTTTTCGAGTTGGCCGGGTCGCCTGCGCATTTCCCAAAGGGTGTCCACCATATGTTCGAGTGGCGGGGCTGAAGGTCCCGACATGACGGCGAGGCAGGAGCGGATCTCGGACCGATCCGAGGCTTCGGCATAGCGGCGCAATAGCGGTCCATTGATTTCGGGGCCAAGGCCGCCCGGCGCCAGAAGCGTCAGCGAGGCTATCTTTTCAGGCTCGGCCAGCGCCATCAGCGCCGCCACGGCACCGCCCATCGAGTGGCCCACGAGATGAACGCGCTTCAGGCGACGCTCAGAGAGATCGGCGAGCACGGCCTTGGCCGCCACCCTGGCCGGACCGGCGGCGGGAAAATCGAGCGACATCCCATACCCAGGCAGATCATAGGCCAGCGTATGCGTGGAAGGCGTCAGGGCGGAAATCACCTCGCGCCATACATCATGGCAGCCGCCGAAACCGTGCAGCAGGACGATGGCCTTCGAGCCAACACCCTCTTCGGCGGCAAAAAGTGATGCGGTCATGAAAGCTGATTTTTTTGTTATTGCAGAATGCGCGACACCAATGATGGCTGAATTGCTCCTAGTCCAACGTGATGACCAGTAAAATTTTCGCGATTTGTACGGTTGTGTACAGAACTTGGCCACCAATCGGCAATCGGCGATCGGAGCGCAGGAAATCCATCGGGACGCGGCGCAGCCAGTGCGCGGACGTCGATGGTGTCAGCTTGGGCTGCCGAGCCCGGCAGCGCGGAGTGCCTGGACCAGCCGGTCGGTCAGGTCGGCCGGATATTTCCGCTCGACGAAAGTCGCCCGTGGATCGGCGGCAAATTTGGGGAACTCGGTGGTCAGCTGTTTCAGCAGCGTGCTCACCAGATGGTCCTGTCCGGCAGCCTTGGCGCCGACCAGCCGCGCCGCCAGATAGTGTGATTTCGTTGCCGTCGTTCTCAGTGCCATGCTGGCCGCGACCGCCTTGTTCATGTCGCCGAGCATGAACTCACCAACGAACAGCCCGTAGTCCCACCATGTCGGGTGCCCGCTGAAGGTCTCCGCCGCATGATCGAGGATCGGCGTTCCCTCGGCGTATCGTCCGGCGAAGATCAGCCCGTAGCCGTAAGCGGCGGCCATGCCGAGGTCGTAGGGGTTGAGTTCATAGGCCTTGCGCATCCAGCGGATCGCTTCGTCCGTATTGCCGAGGCGCGAACTGACATAGCCGTAGGAGCGATGCGCATAAGGGCTGGTCGGACCCATCTGCACGCCGCGATGGGCAAACTCGACGGCTGTCTCAATCGTCGCATTGGGCGGATAGGCGTAATGATCGGACACCGCCTCGAGATGCAGGGAAGCAAGTTCCGAATAGACGAGCGAGGACTTGGTTCCACCATTGGCCAGCTTCTCGAGGCAACGGTAGGCTGCCTCATGGGTCCTGGCGTTCTGGTCGAGATAATATTTGCCGTTGAGCAGCAGACATTGCGTCAGGCCGTTTGGCGTGCCGGTCTGCTCGATATAGTTGTAGATGGTGCCGGAGGCGGGGAGTGCCGAGCTCAGCATGTCGGCGATACGGTCTTCGACCGCGGCAGGTGCGCTGTCGGCGGGGGTGAGATTGCGCGATAGAAGCACCCGTCCGGACGCCATGCTTTGCAGTTCGATCGTGATGTCGCCCGCGTCCGGTCCGGGCAGGACGTCGAATATGAAGCTCGCAGCGTCGTCAGCCGGATCGCCGACGGTGTCGCGGCCGATGAAGTCGATGGTATCGAAGCCACTCAGGCCGGCGCGCAGCGATGCGGCGACACGGCTGGCGTCGGGGCCGTCAGCCTTGAGTCCGATATAGACTTGCGGAAGGGCGTCAGCCCTTGCCGATGCCGTGACGCTTGCGCTTGCGCCAGCGATCTCCGGCGTTGCCGAGATGTCGCCGCCTGCCAGCAAGGCAGTGCTGCCCTGGCGAAGGATCAGTACGCCCAGCATGGCGATGACCAAGGCGATCGCCATCCAGAAAAAGCGGAGATGGCGCGCCACCGAGGGGGCAGGCGAAATCGGTACGGAAGCCAGAGACATCGCGTCCAGCATGCCCGTGCCGGCTTCGTTGGACCGATCGGCGGATACGACGCCGTCCAGCCTGAGTTCGGGAACAGCCTCGGCAATATCCGGCAGGCGGATCGCGTTCAATTCATAGGCAGGAACATAGCCCCCGCGCGGAATGGCGATGCGGACCGGCTCGGCAATTCCCTCATTGGCAAAATAGTGCTGCAGAAGCTCGCGCAGCCTGCCTGCCTGCACACGCACCACGGCATCGGTGGACGGATCGAAGTCGCCGTCCTTGCCGAAAACATCCATGGCAATGGAAAAGCCCTTGAGCCTGTCGGCTTCGCCGGCCTGTTCACGTTCGACAAGATAACGCAGCAGCTTGCGCGCGCGTTCGGATCGGCCGAACGTTTGGCTGGCAAGCAGTCGCTCCAGTGTCTCGCGCACTGCGGGGGCGGCAGGCGTGGCATGCTGCAAGTGTCGATCCTCTCGAAGTCGGCACAGGTTGAGGCGCGATCATATAGGTCCCGCACCACCACACAAGTATACACCCCGTTATGCGATCACGTACCCACCGGATAATTCCGCGGTGGTTAATGGCCCGAAAGATCGGAACCGTTCACCAGGTTGGGAGGGTTCCGATCTTTGTTCCCGTCGGGCGTCAGCCGGCTTTTTTACCGACGATACGGTTCGCGGCAGACATCACCGCCTCCAGTGAGGCGGCGACGATGTTGGTGTTGATGCCGGCGCCGAACAGCTTGCCCTGGGGATACTCCATCTCGACATACGAAATGGCTGACGCGTTCGAGCCGCGCTGCATCGAGTGCTCGGAATAGTCGAGCACCGACATCTCGACGCCGACATGGCGCGACAGCGCATCGACGAAGCCGTCGATCGGACCGGTGCCTGTGCCGGAGATCGTCACTTCCTTGCCATTGTCCAGGATGACCGCCTCGACGACGCGCCGGCCCTTGATTTCGGTGCTGGGATAGGTGTGGTGATCGAGGAATTTCAGCCGCGCGGCCGGCTGATCGACATAGGTCTCGAGAAAGCGCTCGTAGATACGCCTGGCCGGCACTTCCTTGCCCTCGGCGTCGGTGATCGCCTGGATTTCCTGGCTAAATTCGATCTGCAGATTGCGCGGCAAGTTGAGGCCGTAATCGGCCTGCAGCACATAAGCGATGCCACCCTTGCCGGACTGCGAGTTGATGCGGATGATGGCTTCATAGCTGCGGCCGACATCGGCCGGATCGATCGGCAGATAGGGCACTTCCCACAGGCTCGTATTGGCCTTCTTCAGCGCCTTCATGCCCTTGTTGATGGCATCCTGGTGCGAACCGGAAAAGGCGGTGTAGACGAGTTCGCCGACATAGGGGTGGCGCTCGGGGATCTTCAACTGGTTCGAATATTCGTAGACGTCCTTCATCCGGTTGATGTCGGAGCAGTCGATCAACGGATCGACACCTTGCGTGTACATGTTCAGCGCCAGCGTGACGATGTCGACATTGCCGGTGCGCTCGCCATTGCCGAACAGCGTGCCTTCGACACGGTCGGCGCCGGCCATCAGGCCGAGTTCGGTGGTGGCGATGCCGGTGCCGCGGTCATTGTGCGGATGCAGCGAGACCAGCAGGTTCTCCCGGTTGTCGAGGTTGCGGCACATCCACTCGATGCGGTCGGCATAGATGTTGGGTGTCGACATCTCGACCGTCGAGGGCAGGTTGACGATCAGCTTGTTGTCCGCCGTCGGCCTGACGATCTCGGTGACGGCGTTGCAGATCTCCAGCGCCACTTCGAGTTCGGTGCCGGTAAAGCTCTCCGGCGAATACTCGAAGCGAAAGCCTCCGCCGGCCTTGGCCGCCATGTCGGTGATCATCTTGGCGGCGTCGGTGGCGATCCGCTTGATGCCGCCGACGTCCTTTTCGAAGACGACGCGACGCTGCAGCTCGCTGGTCGAATTGTAGAAATGGACGATCGGGTTGGTGGCGCCCTTCAGCGCCTCGAAGGTGCGGGTGATCAGCTCCGGCCGGCACTGCACCAGCACCTGCAGCGAGACATCGGCGGGCACGTTGCCTTCCTCGATGCACCAGCGGGCAAAGTCGAAATCGGTCTGCGAGGCCGACGGGAAGCCGATCTCGATCTCCTTGAAGCCCATGTCGAGCAGCAGGCCGAACATGCGTGCCTTGCGCTCATGGCCCATCGGATCGATCAGCGCCTGGTTGCCGTCGCGCAGGTCGACCGAGCACCAGATCGGCGCCTTGTCGATGACCTTCGAGGGCCATGTGCGGTCGGTGAGGCCGACGGTCGGATAGGGCTGATATTTGCGGGCTGCGTCGGACATGCCCTTGTTCTGGATGCTTCGTTCCGCATCCTTGCCGGCTACCGCGGCATCGGAACGGATCTCTTCTCGTGCGTTCATCGTCTTTTCTCCCGGCGGCTCATGGATCCACCCTCAGGTGGATTGATGGCGAGCGGCGCCTTACCAGAATTTCGTTCGCTTGATGTGATTGCCAAGGAGCATGCGCTTGCGCGGCGGTTCGACCGCCGGGCGCTCCTTCAGCGAACCCGGCGATCGCCGATAAGGCCGAGAAGAAGCAGGGTCGAAGCCAGCGCGCGCACGGTCTCGCCGGAAAAACCGGTCGGACGGGAAGCGTTGGTGGCGCGCGTGTTCATGGCTGATCTCATATAGGAGCGGCTTGTGGGAGGCAAGTGGGGCCGCATTGCGGGTAATGCTGATGACAGCGAGTTCGGCAGTGTTGGCAGCCTTTGTGCCGGCAGCTTTCCACGATAGGAATTTTTTCTTGACTGGGTGACCTCAGCTACGGTACATATTCGTCCATGGTGCTGATCTGCGCCAGTGACCCGCCGCACAGGCGGGTTTTTCGTTTGATGCTCCGTCAGCCAACGCGCCGAAGGCCGCGAGGGAACCCGAGTTCGGTGCCTTGGCTTTGCTGGCCGGATTTTGCTGGATATTGTCCCCACCGCACATGCCCTTCCCCAGGCGCTGCAAATGCGCCAGACTTGGGCATCGACGGGTTGCGATGGGGTTGTCCATGAATTTCGTGTTCTTCTCCCCGCATTTTCCCGCCAACGGCGCGGATTTCTGCGACCGTTTGAAGAAGGCCGGAGCCAGGGTGCTCGGCATCGGCGACGCACCCTATGACGCACTCGACGCCAAGCTGAAGGCGGCGCTTTCGGAATATTACCGTGTCGCCGACATGGAAGACTACGATCCGGTGTTCCGGGCGATGGGGCATTTCATCCACAAATGGGGCCGCATCGACCGTTTCGAATCGCTCAATGAACATTGGCTGGAGCTGGAAGCCAACATCCGCTCCGACTTCAACATCTACGGCACCAAGCTCGATTTCGTGAAGAATCTGAAGCGCAAGAGCCGCATGCGCGCCTTCTTCCGCAAGAGTGGCGTCGACACCATCGCGCAGCGCAAATGCTCCGACCGTGCCGGGGCCATGACTTTCATCCGGCGCGTCGGCTATCCGGTGGTGGTCAAGCCCGACAGCGGTTCCGGCGCATCGAACACCTTCAAGATCTCCAACGCCAAGGAACTCGACCAGTTCTTCCGGGACAAGCCCGAGGACGTGACCTTCGTCATGGAGCAGTTCATCGAGGGACTGGTGGTGACTTATGACGGGCTGGTCAACCGCGACGGCGAGGTGGTGCTGGCGGCCAGCCATCGCTATGACCAGAGCATCATGGAGGTGGTCAACAAGGACCGCCACATGAGCTACACCTGCTTTCCCAAGGTTAGACCGGCGATCGAGGAGGCCGGCCGCAAGATACTGAAGGCGTTCGACGTGCGCGAACGCTTCTTCCACATTGAGCTGTTCGAGACCAAGGACGACCGGGTCATCGCGCTGGAGGTCAACATGCGTCCGCCCGGCGCCTGGATGACCGATGCGATCAACTATACGTTCGACGTCGACGTCTATGCGGCATGGGCCGATATGGTGGTCAGAGATGCCGCCGGCGGCCCTTACGAGGGCAAATACTTCACCGCCTATGCCAGCCGCAAGCGACGCCTCCACTATTTGCACAGCCATGAGGACGTGCTAGCCGCGCACCGCGACAAGATCGTCCACCATCAGGCCATCGAAGAGGTTTTCAGCCGCGCCATGGGAAATTACGCCTATCAGATGCGCTCGAAGGACGAAGCAGCGTTGCGCGAGGCAGTCGCCTATATCCACGCGGAAAAGGCGTGAGGCGATGGACATCTCCTATCACAAGAATTTCTCGAGCCAGCTCGGCCGCGACATGGAATACAAGCGCTACGGCCATGCCGGCCGGCCGGTGGTGGTGTTTCCGACCTCGCAGGGCCGGTTCTACCAGTTCGAGGATTCCGGCGGGGTGGGCGCACTGGCCGAATTCATCGACACCGGCCGCATCCAGCTGTTCACGGTCGACGGCGTCGATTCGGAATCCTTCTTCGACAAGCATGCCGACGCGGCCCATCGCATCGCCCGCCACGAAGCCTATTTCCGCTATGTGCGCGAGGAGGCGCTGCCGGAGTTCCTGTCCGCAGCCGAGCAGGCCAATGGCGGCCGCAAGCTGAAGCCGCTGTTCTCGGGCTGTTCGATGGGCGGCTATCACTCGTCGAACTTCGTCTTCCGCTTTCCCGAACTTGCCAGCGGCGTCATCGCGCTGTCGGGCGTCTATTCGGCGCGCGACTTCTTCGGCAAAGCGCTCGAGGGCGACATTTTCTACAACTCGCCGCTGGACTATCTGCCCGGCATCGTCGATCCCAAACTGCTGACCCGGCTGAAGGCGCTCAGGCTGATCTTCTGCTGCGGGCAGGGCGCATGGGAAGAGCGGATGCTGGTCGAGACGCGCAGGTTGGAACAAATCCTGCGCGACAAGTCCATTCCCGCCTGGGTCGATTATTGGGGTGGCGATGTCAGCCACGACTGGCCGTGGTGGCACAAGCAACTGGTCTATTTCTTCGGCCGCTGGCTGGATGAGGACCTGATGCACAGGCTCGATTGATAGCGGGGGCCGTCCGCTGACTGCTACCCTTCCTGCGGCACTGCCTGGACGTCGACACTTTCACCTGAAGCCGATCCGCGACGCAGGCCAAGGAAGACGACGACGGCGGTCATGACGGTGATTGCCGCCAGCACGATCAGCAGCCTGTCGAACGCCGTCTCGTAGGCCTGGACCAGAACAGCGGCTCCGGCTTGGGGCAGATGTTGTGCTGCTTCGCCGAGATTGCCGGTCACCAGCAGCTGGGCTGCCGCCGCCGCCTCCGTCGAAGATGCCGTTTCCTCGGCGGCGACCTGCGCGGCGGTAAAGCCGGAAAGGGTCGCCATGACGATCGCGAGCGCCACACCCTCGCAGGCGACGCGGGTGGTGTTGAAGATGCCGACCGCCATGCCGGCGCGCTCTCTCGGCACGACACTGACGGCAAGCCCGTCCATCAATCCCCAGGGCAGGGCGATGCCGACGCCGATCAGCATCAGCGGCGCCACCAGCGCACTATCGACCGGTGGTGTCAGGCTCAGCCAGACAAGCCCGGCGGCAGCGACAAGCAGGCCGACGCCGCAGATCGTGGCCGGCGCGATCCAGCGCGCCAGCTGTCCGGCGAGCATCGGCAGGATCAGCAGCGGGCCTGATAGGCAGATCATCAATTGCCCGGCCTTGATCTCGCTCATGCCCTCGATGCCGATGAAGCGGATCGGCAACAGGACGAGCAGGACGACGAAGGCGTAAGCGGGTGCCGCAGCCAGAAACTGGACGCCGACGAAGCGGGGATAGGCAAACAGCGTGAGGTCAAGCATCGGCCGTTGTGCGCGCCGCTCGACAAAGACGAAGGCGACAAAACAGATGACAGAAGCGGCCAGAAGGGTGACGACAAGGGGATCGGCCCAGCCGCGCTGCGGGGCCTGGAGCACGCCATAGGTCAGCGACGCCAGCGCGATCGTGAAGGTGCCGGCTCCCGCCCAGTCGAGGCCAGTCGCATCCGGATCTCGCGATTCCCTGATGGTGCGCAGGCCGAGCATGGCGGCGGCAATCGCGAGTGCTGCAACCAGAATAAAGATCGACCGCCAGCCGAATGCAGAGATAAGCAGGCCCGACGCGATCGGGCCGAAGGCGAGGCCGATGCCGAAACTGGTGCCGAGAAAGCTGAAGGCGCGCAGCCGCAATGGCCCTTCGAGTTCCTGGGCGAGTGCCGAGGCGCCGCCAGCGAAGGCGGCCGCACTGCCGATCCCCTGCGCGGCCCGGAAAATGTCGAACCAGATGATGTCCGGCGCCAGCATCGCGCCCAGCGACGCCAGGACATAGAGGGAGAGGCCGACGAGGAAGAGGCGCTTGCGGCCATGGTTGTCGGCCAGAGCGCCCGACGCCATCAGGGTGGCGCCGAAGGTCAGCATGAAGGCGTTTGTCACCCAGTTGAGCTCGATCGGACTGCCGCCGAGATCGGCCGCGATGCGCGACAGAGCGACGGCCGGACCGGTGAAGGTCAAGGGCATCGTCATCGCGGCAAGGCAAACGGACAAGAGCACGAGCCATCTCTCGGCAGAGCCGGTTGTGGTCCTAGAAGTCATGGATTTCCCTATCTGAAACAGCACTCGCCGGTCGGCCGCGCGTTTGCGGATCCGGTCGTGACGACAAGATAGGTCGTCGGCATTTCAGGAAAAATGGTGTTATATCTCCTGGTATATCGGACTGAAACGCTCGAATGGAATGACACGATGGATCGTCTCAACGGGCTCCTGGCCTTCGCCCGCACCGCCGAATTCGGCAGTTTCGTCGCTGCAGGGCGGGCGCTCGGCATCTCGGCTTCCGCCGTCGGCAAGAGCGTCGCGCGGCTCGAACAGGAGCTCGGCGTGCGGCTCCTGCAGCGCAGCACGCGGCGGATTGGCCTGACGGAAGAGGGCAAGCTGTTCAACGAGCGGGTGCGCCGGATCCTCGACGACATCGGCGATGCCGAGGCGATGCTGTCGCGGACACGGGAAACACCGCGTGGGCGGCTGCGCATATCCACCCCGATCGTCACCTATCATCTGCTGCTGCCGGTGCTGTCGGAGTTCATGGCCCGCTATCCCGAGATTGAGCTCGACATCGATTTCAACGACCGGATCGTCGACGTCATCGACGAGGGCATCGATGTCGCGATCCGTAGTGGCGAACTGCCGGATTCGCGCCTTGTGTCGAGACCCGTTGCGCCCTTTCGCATGCTGCTGTGCGCGGCGCCCTCCTACCTCGACCGCCATGGCGCCCCCAGCGTGCCGGCTGATCTCACCAGGCATTTCGGCATAAACTTCCGCTTCCTGAACAGCGGCAGGCTGCTGGAGTGGCCGTTCACTACCGGAAGCGCCGAACCGCAGATACGCTCGATGCTGACATGCAACAACATGGAGGCGTTGAAAGGCGCCACGCTCGCCGGGCTCGGCATCGCCTGCATGCCGGATTTCCTGGTGCGCGAGGCGCTGCACGAAGACAGGCTGCGTACCGTCCTCGACGGTCATGTCGACGGCCGTGGCCAGTTCCGGATGCTGTGGCCCTCCAATCGCCATTTGTCGCCGAAGGTGCGCGTCTTCGTCGACTTTCTTCCCGAGCGGCTTGCTGCGCGGTAGGCGTTCATCGCTAAATATGAATTTTATAATCAAGTTTATGTGGAAACGCCGCAGCGGCTGTGGCATGTCGCTGACGGCGGTGGCGCTGCGGCGCTTGCCGAATTGTTGCGAAGGACTGAGCGATGGACCAACTGAACGCGCAAACCCGGATCAGCGACGCGGCGATCAGGTTGGTGATGGACCGGCTGCGCGCAGAGCACAGCGAATTCGAGATTGACACTGGCGTTGCCGACCAGTGGGAGCTCCGCCTCTACTACGGCTCGTTGAGCGCTACGCTTGATGATGAAAGCGTGCTGATCCGGGTCGCGGCGACAGACGAAACCTGCCTGTCCTACATGAAGATGACGGTCGCCGGCCATGTCGCCGAACATCTCGGCACGACCAAGGGCATCCATTGGCAAGGTGACGGCAGCGACGCCGGTACGCCGGTCTTCTTCCGCGAGATCGCGGTGATGTCGTCAACGCGGATATCGGCGCACATGCAGCGCCTGCGCTTCGCCGGCAAGGATCTCGGCCGATTTACCCATGGCGGCCTGCACATGCGGCTGCTGCTGCCGCCGCCTGGCCGCCGGCTGGTTTGGCCGACGATGGGCGCTGACGGCTTGATCGTCTGGCCTTCTGGCGACGATGCGCTTGCCGTGCGGGTCTACACGATCCGGGCGGTGGACGCCGCAAGCGGTTGGCTCGACGTCGATTTCGTGTTGCATCCAGGCCAGGAGACGCCCGCCGCCGCCTTCGCGCAAAGCGCACAGGCAGGAGACGTGATCGGCATGATCGGACCCGGTGGCGGCGACGCCCCGGTGGCGCAGACCTTGCTTCTGCTCGGCGACGACACCGCACTGCCAGCCATCGGCCGGATTTTGGAGCATTTGCCGGCGTCAACCCGCGCCGAGGCACTGATCGAGGTCGATGGCCCGGATGACCGGATCGCGCTGGCGCAAGGGGACAATGTCGATATCACCTGGCTCTACCGGCACGGCCGAGAGGCCGGCACCGCCGGCCTGTTGCCAGCCGCCTTGCGGGAGCGCAGCCACATGGCGCTTGCCGACGGTCTTTATGTCTGGGCCGGATGCGAATTCGGCGATTTCCGGGAGATCCGCAAGATCGTGCGCAAGCAATGGAACCTATCGCGCAACCGGCACCTGGTCACCGCCTACTGGCGCCGCGACGCGCAAAGCGAGGATGAGGGCGGCGAGGAATAATCCGCGGCTTATGACCGTCTCTGGCGTCGGTTTTGCCTATTGCCTGACGCTTCTGGCCACCAGCCGCGCGACGCTCGGGCCGACCAGCAGCACGATCAGGAAGCGCGCCGACTGCAGCGCCATGACGAAGGAGATGTCGACGTTCTGCGCTGCGGCGGCGATGATGGCGATGCTGTCCATGCCGCCAGGGCTGGTCGCCAGATAGGCGGTCAGCGGATCGATGCCCAGGAGATGGCTGATCATGAAGGCAAGGCCGCCGCAAAAGGCGATCAGCGCCACGATCGAGGCGATGATCTGCGGCAGCGCGCGCGTTGCATGGCGCAGGATCGCCCTGGTGAAATTCAACCCGATCGACCAGCCGACCATAGCGTAACTGAATGCCAGCAGCCAGGGCGGCAATTGCATCTCAACGCCCAGGCCGAGATGGATGACGCCGCCGAAGATGAAGGTGCCGAGGAAGTAGGAAGAAGGCAGCCGGCACAGCTTTCCCGCCAAGCCGCCGATAAACGCGATGCCGATGGTGGCGGCGAAGGCTTGGGCGTCGATCGGCGGGAACCAGGTGATGGCGGGGATTTCGACGCCCGATGTGTCGACCCACATCTTGGCAACGAGTGCTGCCGTCATCGAGACGAAGATGACGCGCAGATATTGCATGAAGGCGACGAGACGCTGGTCGGCGCCGAACGCACCGGCCATCAGCACCATGGCGGTGGCCGCGCCCGGCGACGAACCCCAGACGGCGGTGGTGCCGGGCAGGATGCGCCAGCGGCTGATCAGCCAACCGAGCAGGCTGGAGGCCGTGACGGTGGCCACCACCACACCGAGAAACAGCGGCCATTCCCGGTAGAAGACTGGAAAGATGTCGGCCGAGATCGAGCTGGCGACGAGGCAGCCGACGATCGCCTGGGCGGCGCCGAACAGAAGGCGCGGCACACGCACCGTGGCGCCATTGGTGCCGGCGACGATGGCCGCCAGCATCGGCCCGATCAGCAACGCCGCCGGCAGGGTGGCGAGTTCCAGCGCGCCGGCAAACAGGAGAGAAACAACCAGCAGGGCAAGCCACTGCCAGAGCTTGCGCATCCGCGCCATGCGCTCGAGTGTGGGCAGGTCCGGGGAGGGCTGCTCGGCCGAGGAATCCATGTTTCGCTCTTAGACCCGCAGGGCGAAAAATGCGAACCGCGGTTCATAGAAAACTATTGTTTCACCCGTCCAGGTGTCGAGTAACAGGTTTCATAAGCCGGCGTCGAACCGTTGCTCGATCTCATTGCGACCCATGCGGTCGAAATCGTCGGGGACGGAAAACTGGCCGGCCATAAAACCGACCCGTCGCGCCTGCAGAGCCGGTTGTTCGATCGGCACGATTCTGGCCAACGGCTTGCCGGCTTTGGCAATAACAAACGACTCGCCTTGGGCTGCACGTCTCACAAGGCGCGACAGATGGGCTTTCGCATCGCGAATGTTTACTGTCTGCGTCAAAGGTTGCTCCTCAAAGTCGGCATCGAACTCACCCCGTCTTGCCGTCGGCCAGGCCGAAGCCGCCGACAGGGTGGGTTTCGACCTGGAATTCGAAGCCGGCGATGAACGGCCGCGCCTTGGCGATCGCCGCCTGGACTTCGGGAAGCTGCAGCGAGGCCTTGTGGCTTTCGGCGTCGGTCCACACTTCGGTGACCCAGATCGCATCGGCATCCGCGGGGTCGCGGGCGATGATGTAGTTCAGGCAACCCGGCAGGGCGCCGGTGCTGGCGCGCAGGAGGTCGATGACCGCGTCACGCTGGCCGCGCGCCGCCCGCATCTTGCCGATCAGTCCATACATTCCGTTGTCTCCCTTTGAGGTTTCGACAAGAGCGTGCAGACCGCCAGTATGCCGATAGCCGCTCAAGGCATCAACTGGCCGCCATTCACCTCGATGACCTGGCCGGTGATGTAGCCGCTGAGAAGATCGGAAGAGAGGAACAGATAGGCGCCGACGCAATCCTGCGCCGTGCCGGCGCGTCCCTGCGGAATGGTGGCGACCATGCCTTTGATCTGCTCGTCGGTCGAATAGCGCTCGTGGAACGGGGTGAGAATGGTGCCGGGCGCCACCGCGTTGACGCGGATGCCGAAGCCGATCAGTTCCTTGGCCATGCCGCGCGTCACATTGGAGACGAAGGCCTTGGCCGAGCCGTAAAGCCCGGCGCCGCCGCCGGCGCCATTGCGGGCGGCGATCGAGGAGGTGTTGACGATGAAGCCGCCCTGTTTCTTCAGCCACGGGATCGCCTTGCGCGAAGCAGTCAGTACCGAACGGGCGTTGAGGTCCATCACAGCGTCGTAATGCGCCTCGGTCTGCTCGGCATAGGGAATGCGGCCAAGCATGCCGCCGGCATTGTTGACCAGCCCGTCGAGGCGGCCGAAATATTGCGCGCTATCCTCGACGACGCGCTCGACATCGGCGGCAACGGAGAAATCGCCCTGAACGAGAAACACCTCGCCGCCCTTGTCGGCAATCGTCAGGCCGAGCTTCTCGGCGGCGTCTTGACTCGAATTGTAGTGCAGCGCCACCTTGCATTTCTGCGCTGCATAGGCCAGCGCGAGCGCCGCTCCGATGCCGGTCGACGCACCGGTGACCAGCACTGCCTTGCCGGCAAGATCGGGTATGCTGAGTGTGGTGGCTGGCACGGTTCTTCCTCCGGGACGTCTGCCTGTCCTTCGTAGGCCCTTGCCACCCCGGTGTTCAAGCCTTGGAGCAATTCAAGGAAACGTGTGAAACGGCTTCCCAGGAAAAGGAGTAGCGCTTTCCCTTGGGGAATTTGCATCAAACAAACCGCTCTACGGGTGCAGATAGGCGTAACCTTGGCCTTGCAGTTCGGCGAGTTTGACGACGCCGCCCTTGTCGGCGGCATGAAACCCGGCGAGCAGGTCGGGGAGCGAAATATCCATGCCTTGCATGGTGTTGGTGCAAGCATGGGATTCCAGCCCCTGCCGCACCAGGCCGGCGAAGCGCCCGGAAATAGCGGCCGATGTTCCCTTCGACTTGAAGCTGGCCAAGGCCGGACCATGCACGACCAGCACGATGTCGACATTGCCGCCGGTGCCCTCATAGTGGTTCTTGATGTTGCCGAGCACGAAATTGACCTTGTCGGTGTCGCTCAAGTGGTAGGCGACTTTTTGCCTTGTGGGCTCGGTGGCGGCTGCCTGTGCTGCCCGCAAACCGAGAAGCGTTCCGGTTCCGGCAAGAACCGCGCGGAACATGTCGCGCCGACGCATGGCATCCTCCTTCGCTTGGCGGCCCGCCGCGAATTGCGTGGCTGCGGCCGCAATACTAGCATAAATTGACGTTGCGTCCTGTCGATGCGGAGGAGAGATCACATGGCGTTCAGGGCAGGGGAATGGAAGACAGTCGCCGGCGCCGGGTTTGGCGCGGCGCTGCTTGGCTTGCTTGCCGGACCGGCCTCCGCCGACGATGCGCTGAAGCTCACCGAACTCAGTCCGAACGGCGCTGATGTCTGTTTCGGCCGCGTCTATGATGCGGGGCATCTCAAGGCGCACCCGAAGCAGAAGGTGGCGCGGATCTTCTTCTACTACGGCCATGATCCAGTCAGCCGGCCGAATGAAGAGCCGACCGTGAATTCCGACACTTCTTACAATGCCTTCATCGCCACCTCCGTGCGCGGCGCCAAGGCGCCGGAATGGGCCGGCGGCTGGTGCAATCATGTGTCGGAGGACGGCAAGACAGGCCCCATCCATTGCGGTATGGAGTGCGACCGGACGCTTGCATCGCTGAAGGTCGACGACAAGGGCCGGCTGCTTCTCTCGGATCTGCAGCCCGACATCTATCTCGATGCCGGATCGGAAGAGGAGCTTGGCGCAGCGGAGTATGACAGGCAGGCGCTCGGCTCGGAGGACGACAATTTCCGCCTCGACCCGATGCCGGCGGCGACCTGCAAGGCCGAGTTCGCGCGCATCGATCCGATCGCCCCTGCGCTCGGGGCTCCACTGCGCGAGCGGCTGAAGCCGGACCAGGCATTCTGCTATGGGCGCGACTACGATGCAGCGCATCTCGGCTCGCACCCCGATCAGCTCACCAAGTCGATCCGGGTTTTCCGCGGCCGGGTCGAACTGGCGTCGTTTGCTTCAGGGGGCGACGCCGCCAACTGGCCAGACGGCGCCGACATTGCCGTTACCGTCACCACACAGCAGAAATCGGCTGAGGTGACGCAGACTTATTCCTGCCAGGGCGAAGCCGACCAGTGGCGCTGCGCGGCCAGTTCGAAGATGAGCGATTTCTCCTGCGACATCGCGCAGAAGGAGATTTTCCTCAAGCGTGGCGCCGATGGCACAATGATGCTGGCAAATCCCAACAGTGCACTCGCGATCGTCGACCTGTGTTCGAAGGCCGTCGACGGCAAGACGAAATCCGACGACAAGGTCTATCGGCTGCAGCCGATGCCGCAATCGGCCTGCTCGCCGTGAGCACCCAGCGTTTTCGTCATCCTATGGCGGAGCAAGGAGCGAAGCGACGCGGCGCAGACCATAGGATCCATGCCGTGACATCCGAGCGCTGCTGCGGTGCAGAATTCTGTTCCGCTGCACTCTGAGGCCAAGGTCGCGGCATGGATCCTCGGGTCTCCGCGACGGAGCTTCGCTCCTGCTCCGCCCGTGGATGACGAAGTCGAGAGACTTCGGCTAATTTTCCAAGGTCGTGACGGGAGACCGCCTCACGCAAACGGCACGGCCGTCGTGCCCTTGGGGAGCTTGGCCTCGTCGTCGGGCTCGACATGGATGGTGACGCGCACCGAGGGGATTTCGGCCTTCAGCGCGTCCTCTATCCGGTCGCAGATGACATGGCTGGCGCCGACCGACATGTCGGCATCCACGACCAGATGAAACTCGATGAAGGTGGCGCGGCCGGCGATGCGCGTCTTGAGGTCGTGCACCTCCAGCGCGCCCTTGCAATTGGCCGAGATGACGTCACGGATGCGCATGTGCTCCTGCGTATCGACTGCGCGGTCCATCAGGCCGTTCATCGACGAGCCTATGACATGCCAGCCCTGCCACAGGATGTTCAAGGCCACGAGGACAGCAAGCGCCGGGTCGAGGATCTGCCAGCCGGTCAGGATCGCCCCGACCAGGCCGCCGAAGACGCCGATCGAGGTCACCACGTCGGTCATGATGTGGTTGCCGTCGGCAACCAGCGCCGGTGATTTCTCAGCCCTGCCGGCGCGGATCAGCGTCCAGGCCCAGAAGGCGTTGATGACTGTAGCGACGCCGTTGACGGCAAGACCTTCCCAGGGCTGTTGGAGCGGTGCCGGGGTCTGCCAGTGGCGCCAGACCTCGTTGAGGATCAAAAGGGCGGCGAGCACGATCAGCACGCCTTCCAGCACCGCCGAGAAATACTCGGCCTTGTGATGGCCGAAAGGGTGGTCCTGGTCGGCCGGCTTGTGGCTGACCTGGATCGCCCAGAAGGCTGCAACCGAGGCAATGACGTTGACGATCGATTCCAAGGCGTCCGAATAGAGCGCGACAGAGCCGGTGACGTACCAGGCGGCGGCCTTCAGCGCGAGCACGACAAAGGCGACGACGATCGACCAGAAGGCGAGGTTGGCGACTTTGCGCTTCGCGGCCGCCTTGGCCGCGATCGCCATCGTGTTCTCGGCTTCGGCCATGATCGTCAGGCGGCCTTTTCCTTGGCCTTGCGCGGCAGGTGGGCGACGATGTTCTCGATGATGCGCATGCCGGCATTGTGGCCGAGCGTCATGATCGATTCCGGGTGAAACTGTACCGCGGCGATCGGCTCCTTGCGGTGTTCGAAGGCCATGATGATGCCGTCCTCGGTCTCGGCCGTGACGATGAAATCGTCGGGCAGGCGCACCGGATCGGCAAAGATCGAGTGGTAGCGGCCGACGGTCACTTCCTTGGGCAGGCCCGAGAAGATGATGCCGGGCTTGGAGACCCGGATGCGCGACGGCTTGCCGTGCATCGGTATGTGTAGCTGCCGCAGTTCGCCGCCATAGGCCTCCGCCAATGCCTGCAGGCCAAGGCAGACGCCGAAGATCGGCAGTTCGCGGGCGCGCGCCTTCTTGATGGTTGCGGCGCAATCGAAGTCCTTCGGCGTGCCGGGGCCGGGCGACAGCACGACGAGATCGGGTTTCAGCCGGTCGAAGACTTCCTCCGGCACCGGCGAGCGAACCGTCGAGACGTTGGCGCCGGTCTGGCGGAAATAATTGGCCAGCGTGTGGACGAAACTATCCTCGTGGTCGACCAGCAGGATGTTGACGCCGTCGCCGACGCGCGCGGTGGTTCGCTCGGTGCTGGCGGAATTGCCTGTCTTGGCGTCGCGAATGGCGGAGAGCATGGCGGATGCCTTCAGTTCGGTTTCGGCTTCTTCTTCCTCGGGAATGCTGTCGAACAGCAATGTGGCGCCGGCGCGCACTTCGGCAATGCCGTCCTTGATACGGATGGTGCGCAGGGTGAGGCCGGTGTTCATGTCGCCGTTGAAATTGACCATGCCGATCGCGCCGCCATACCAGGCGCGCGGGCTTTTCTCGTTCTGCTCGATGAAGCGCATGGCCCACAATTTCGGCGCGCCGGTCACGGTGACCGCCCAGGCGTGCGACAGGAAGGCGTCGAAAGCATCCATGCCTTCGCGCAGCCGGCCTTCGATGTGGTCGACCGTGTGGATCAGACGCGAATACATTTCGATCTGCCGGCGGCCGATGACGCGCACCGAACCCGGCTCGCAGACCCGCGATTTGTCGTTGCGGTCGACGTCCGAGCACATGGTCAGCTCGGATTCGTCCTTCTTCGAGTTGAGCAGTTTCAGGATCTGCTCGGAGTCCGAAATGGCATCGTCGCCGCGCTTGATGGTGCCCGAGATCGGGCAGGTCTCGACGCGGCGGCCGTTGACGCGAACGAACATTTCGGGCGAGGCGCCGATCAGGTATTCGCCTTCGCCCAGATTAATGAAGAAGGAATAGGGCGAGGGGTTGATTGCCTTCAGCTTGCGCGAAATCTCGGATGGCTGCGTTTCGCAGCGCTCGTAGAACATCTGGCCGGGCACGACCTCGAACAGGTCGCCGCGCTTGAACGAATCCATCGCCTTGCGCACCAGATCGGCGTATTCGCCGGGTTCGTGGTCGCCGCGCGGCGGGATGCGGTCGGGGCTCTTGAACGGCTCGGCGGTTTCGTCGCGCGCCAGCCCCTCCGTCGAAAACCCGTCGCCGGCATAGTCGTAGCGGTCGGTCCAGGCCTTGGCCGAATAATGGTCGACGACCAGAATCTCGTCGGGCAGGAAAAGCACCAGGTCGCGCTGACTCTCTTTGCGCTCGAGAGTGTGTTCGACCGGATCGAACTGGAAGGCGAGGTCGTAGCCGAAGGCGCCGTAGAGACCAAGATTGGCGTCTTCCTCGGTCTTGAACAGAGCGGTGATGGCGCGCAGTACGGTGAAGACTGAAGGGACGCGGCTGCGCTCCTCCTCGGTGAAGACACGGCCGGGCTTGGCGACATCGAGGCGGATGAGTGTCTTCGACGTCTCGGCGATGGTGACATCCGCCTGGCTGGCGAGCGCCTTGCCGATGACCGGCAGCAGCGCCTCGCCACGGCGGTTCAGCGCCTCGATGCGCATGGCACGGCCGCGCGCCGAGACGACCAGCGGCGGATCGATGATGGCGGTGTCCCAGCGCGTGTAGCGGCCGGGATATTCATAATTGGAGGAAAACACCGCACCGCGGCGCGAATTCAGGCCGTCGACATAGGCGTCAATCGCACCTGCATAGGGCCGGTCGTGGCGCGCGCGCGTGATGGTTATGCCACCCGCGGTCACGAAACTTTCCGCGCCGTTTTCCAGAACCTTCATCGTCATTGCCGTCTCCATCAGCTTCTTGGGCAACGGACCCGGGAATGGCTTGGAAAAAACAAATGGCCGCCCGGACTTTCCGTTGCGGCCACCCTCTCTTTTCACGCGCACGTGTTCGAACAGGCCGCTGTCAGCAGGCCCACCACCAAATGGTCTTGATCGAACGCATGTTCATGGCGAAATCCATAGCTGCGAAAGGGAGGATACGCAACAGGTTTGAAAAGCCTGTCCGGTGGCTGTCGCTTCTGCGCCTCATGGTACATCGCCAGAACCGGCTATGGCGCTTAGAATGTTCATCAACAGCAGGAAGACGAGAAAACAATCATGACCGAGCAGATCGAGCGTGCGCGGACGTTCCATTCCCTCCACGTCAAGGGAAACCCGATCGTTCTCTACAACGTCTGGGATCCGGGTTCGGCCAAGATCGTCGAGAAAGCGGGCGCCAAGGCGATCGCCACCGGAAGCTGGCCGGTGGCGGCCGCCTTCGGCTATGCCGATGGCGAGAAAATCCCGCTGGAGCTGGCGCTCGACAACATCAAGCGCATCGTCACTGCCGTCGACCTGCCGGTGACCATGGACCTCGAGGGTGGTTACGGCGTCGACCCGGAAATTGTTGCTCGCACGGTAACGTCGGCACTGCGGGCCGGCGCTGTTGGGTTCAATTTCGAAGACCAGGTTGTCGGTGGCAGCGGCCTGCACGACATCGCTGTTCAGGTAAAACGCATCGAAGCCGCGGCGGCGGCCGTCAAGGCTTCAGGGATACCGGCGTTCATCAACGCTCGAACCGACATCTTCCTCAAGGCGAAACCGGATGCGCATGATGACGCCCTGCTCGACCAGGCCATAGAGCGCGCACAGGCCTTCGAAAAAGCTGGCGCGCACGGCTTCTTTGCGCCGGGCCTTGGCGATGAGGGCCTGATCGAGACACTCTGCAAGGCAATTGCGTTGCCGGTCAACATCATTGCGCTGGCGCATGTGCCGCCGCGCCAGCGGCTGGCGGAACTGGGTGTCGCCCGCATCAGCCACGGCCCGGTGCCTTACCGGCAGATGGCCGAATGGCTGGAGGCGAAGGCGCGGCTGGCTATTTCGGGTTAAGTCAGTCCTCCAGCGTCCCCGACCGGGCGTCGGCGCTCTTCCTGTCGCCGACCAGCTTCAACAGATCCTCGCCGGCGCGGATGATGCGGCGCGAGCGGCGGGTCAGGATGATGCCATCCTGCGGCGCAAACACTTCGGTGCGGCCATCGGTTTCACCCGGTGCATGGACGATGGTGGCTAGGCGCGCGCCCTTGGCGACGCGGTCGCCGGGTTTCACGTCGTAGAGCACGGCACCGGCCCGTGGCGCCGGCATCATGTCGATGTTTTCCAATAGCGCCACGAAGCCGGTGAAAGGACCCGGCGCGGGCAGGGCGCTATCGGCGATCACGCCGCGTGCCACCAGCAGCCGGTAGAGGCCGTCGGCGTCGGCGTCGGCCAAGGCACCGTCGACATCGAGGATGCCGCGATATTCGACGGTGGTGGCGACGCGACGGTCGAGCTTGGCCATATCGGCGGGGACGTTCTGGTAGGGCATGATCGAGGCGCCCTCGAAGGTGCCGTCGGTGTCCTCGCTCCACAGCACGACTGCGTCGACGCCCATGGCGGCGGCGCAATCGGCCATGGCCGGCCACAGGCTGGTGTGGACGTAGAGATAGGCGAGGCCCTCGTCATCGCAGTGCAGGTCGAGCACGATGTCATGGCCGAACGACAGCTGCACCAGCCGCGTCTTCAGCCGCTGGTCGACGCTGCCAAGGGTGGTGTCGGGCAAGAGGGCTGTGTCGGGCGCGGCGAGCAGCGGAAAGCCGCGGTTGAAATTGGTGCGCGTGCCCAGATGGAAGCGGCCCTGATGCTCGCCGAAATGATATTGCGCCCGGCCGACAGGGTTGGCCCAGGGCACGACGGTGAGGTTGCCCTTGATGCGGCCTTCGGCCTCCGCCCTGGCAAGCATCGCCATCAGCGCGTCGATGGCGACGACGCCCGGCAACTCACCGGCATGGAGCGCCGCCTGCAGATAGGCCGAAGGAGCAGCCTTGTCGGAACCAGTGAAGCGGAACAGCGGGAATTCGTAGGAAACCCCTTCGCTTTCGCCGGCGATGCGCTCGATCGATTTCTGCATGACTTCCTCCATCAAGGACCAGAAGACATGCGATTTGAAGGCGCCTATGTCGATTGGTCCAGCCCGCCGCGCTATGGGCGCAAGAGACTATTCAGCCGGGAGCGGGATGACCGGCGCGCGCCGGTCCAGCGCCTGTGACAGCACGGCGACGGTCACTGCCAACAAAGCGAGTGCTGCGCCGACCAGCGGCAAATTGGCATAGGAAACACCGGCGGAAAGGGCCACGCCGCCGATCCAGGCGCCGCTGGCATTGCCGACATTGAAGGCGCCCTGGTTCAGCGTGGCGGCGAGGTTCGGTCCCTCGGAGGCCGCCTCGACGACCCGGATCTGCAGCGGCGGCACGACGACGAAGATGAGCAGGCCCCACAGGAAGACGATGCCGACGGCAACGCTGGCGATTGCGCCGAACTGCCTGAAGCCAACGAAAAGCAGGGCCATCAGCAGCAGCGTGCCGATCACCGTCGGCATCAGTTTCCAGTCGGCCAGTCTGCCGCCGATAATGTTGCCGATGGTCATGCCCGCGCCGAACAGCAGCAGAACCCACGTGACTGCGGCGGTCGACAAGCCCGATACCTCGGTGAGGTAGGGCTTGATGTAGGTGAAGACGGTGAACAGGCTTGCGGAAGTCAGCGCCGCGATCAGCATGGCCAGCCAGACCTGCAGCTTGCCCAGCACGCGCAGCTCGCCGCGCAGGCCGCCACCGCTTGGCTGGGCGACATCGGACGGCACCAGCCAGGCGATCGCTGCCACCGAGATCAGGCCGATACCCACCACGGCAAGGAAGGTGGAGCGCCAGCCGAACGCTTCGCCAAGTGCGGTTCCGGCGGGAACACCCAGGATGTTGGACAGCGTCAGCCCGGCGAACATCAGCGCGATGGCGCTGGCGCGTTTGTTGCGCTGCACCAGGCTGGCGGCAACGACCGAGCCGATGCCGAAGAAGGCGCCATGGCCGAAAGCGGTGAAGACGCGCGCGGCCATCAGCGTCCAGTAATTGGGCGAGATGGCGCAAAACAGATTGCCGATGACGAACAGCACGGCCAGCCCGACCAGCACCGGCTTGCGCGGCAAATGCGCGGTGGCCATGGCGACGATCGGGGCGCCGAAGACGACGCCCAGCGCATATCCTGTGACCAGCAGGCCCGCAGATGGGATCGACACGCCGAGGTCGGCGGCGACCTCGGGCAGCAAGCCCATGATGACGAATTCGGTGGTGCCGATGCAGAAGGACGCAATGGCAAGCGCAAGGATCGGCAAGGGCATGGGGCGTCCAGACTGAATCGGTTCAAATTGAGACTGCGCGAAGGACGCCGCCGTGCGCAAGCGGCATTGCTGCATTGCAGCGATGCAGAAAAGGAAGAGCTTTGAAATGGGTCGCCAACAGGCTGTCAAGCCAGCGGCTTCAGTTCCTGAGCAATGGTGGGCAACAGTTCCGAGACATTCGGGTGGATATGCACGGCACGCGCGAGCGTGTCGACGGGCGCCTTGGCGTACATCAGGTCGAGCACGCAATGGATAGCCTCGTCGCCGCCGGGGCCGAGCACCGAGCAGCCGAGGATCTGCCTGGTGTCGGCATCGACCAGGATCTTCATGAAGCCCTGCGTCTCGCCCTTTTCGATAGCGCGGCCGACGCGGGTCATCGGCCGCTGGCCGACCAGTGCGCGACGGCCGGATTTCTTCACCGCGGCCTCGGTCATGCCGCAGCGGCCAAGCGGCGGGTCGATGTAGAGCGCATAGGCCTCGATACGGTCGCTGACCTTGCGCGGATCGTTGTCGAGCAAATTGGCGGCGACGATCTCGTAGTCATTGTAGGAGGTGTGGGTGAAGGCGCCCCTGCCGTTGCAGTCGCCCATTGCCCAGATGCCGGGCACGCTGCTGCGCAACTGGTCGTCGACAGAGACGAAACCGCGCTTGTCGACCTCGACGCCGGCCTTTTCCAGGCCGAGGTCGTCGGTGTTGGGCGTCCGCCCCAGAGCCAGCAGCACGTGCGAGCCGACCGCCGGCGGTTTGCCGGCCGAGAAGGTCACGGAAATGTCCTTGCCCTGTCTGGCAAAGCCGATGTCGTCGGCGCCGAGATGGACCGTAATGCCTTCGTTTTCGAGGATCGACAGGATGGCGGCGGAGACATCCTCGTCCTCGCGGCCGGTCAGGCGGGGGCTCTTCTCGATGACGGTGATTTCGCTACCGAAGCGGCGGAACATCTGTGCGAATTCGAGCGAGATGTAGCTGCCGCCGACGACGATGAGATGGCGCGGCAGCACGTCGAGATTCATCATCGAGGAATTGGTCAGATAGTCGATGTCGTGGATGCCGGGCAGGTCTGGGACCGAGGCGCGGCCGCCGGTGTTCAGGAAGATCTTTTCGGCGGTCAGCAGATCGTCGCCGACGCGCACCGTGTTGGCGGATTCGAAACGCGCATGGCCGCGATAGAGCGTGCAGCCCTTCATGCCGGCAATCCAGGTCTCGAGATTGGTGCGGGCGTCGATCGTCACCTTGTCCTTGCGCGCCTTGATCCTGGCATAGTCGACGCCGACGGGGCCACTGAGCGTCACGCCATAGTCGGCGGCGCGGCGCGCCAGATGCGCGGCATAGGCGCTGGCGACCATGGTCTTGGTCGGCATGCAGCCGGTGTTGACGCAAGTGCCGCCGACCAGCTTGCGCTCGATCAGCGCCACGCTCATGCCGGCGGCGTTCAGCCGGCCGGCCAGCGGGGAGCCAGCCTGTCCGGCACCGATGATGATGGCGTCGAAGGTTTTCGTCGTCATGCCACCGCCGCTACGATCAGCAGACCGCCGATGATTGCCACCGCGTCCTCGATGAAGGCGGCGGGCTGATCCTTGCCGAAGGCGGCTGCCAGCCGGCCGCGTACTTCGGCGCCGCCCAGCGTGCCGATAACAGCGCCGATGGCGCCGGCGATCAGGCCGCCGATGGTGGCGCCACCGGTGGCGCCGATCACCGCGCCGGTGAAGGCGCCCATGACGATGCGGGCGCCGAACTGCTGCGGTACCTTGCGGCTCGGCGTCGACGGCAGTTGGTCGGTGACCAGTTCGACGATGCACAGGATGGTGAAGATGCCGACAGCCGCCCAGTGGCTCATGAAACTCGCCCAGGTGCCGGCCACCGGCAGCCAGCCGAGATACGCACCCCAGGCCACGGCGGCCGGCGCGGTCATGGCGCGAAGACCGGCAATGACGCCGATCAGAAGTGCGAGAATATAGAGCATGGTCGATCCCCCTCGATCACCGGGCCAGGACGGCCTTGAGTCACAGGCTACCATAGGTCCAATATTTGACCAGTACTGGCATCGGCGCTTTTCTGTTGGCTGTACCTGTGCTTTGCAAGGACGTGAACTGGAGACCGCGTCATGGCTGAGAGCGAGCGCGTGAAGATGGCGGCCGGCGAATGGTACACCTGCCTCGATGATGAGCTGGAGTCCTTGCGTGTTGTCGCGCGTGACGCGGTGTTCGAGCACAATTGCCTGCCGCCGCGGCAGCGCGGCAATCTCGGGCCGGGCTTGAGAGCTTTGCTCGGCAACGCCGGCGAGGGCGCCCGCATCGAGGCACCGTTTCACTGCGCCTATGGCTTCAACATCTTTCTCGGCGACGGCGTCTTTCTCAATGCCGGCTGCACCATCCTCGACACAGCGAGTGTGCGCATCGGCAAGGGAACGCTGCTCGGTCCCAATGTGCAGATCTATTGCGCCGAGCATCACAAGGAGGCCAGTGGGCGGCAGGCCGGACTGGAGATCGCCCGACCCGTCGAGATCGGCGCCAATGCGTGGATCGGCGGCTCAGCCGTCATCCTTGGCGGCGTCAGCATCGGTGAAGGTGCCATCGTCGGCGCCGGCGCGGTGGTGACACGCGACGTGGCTGCGAACACCACGGTGGTCGGCAATCCGGCGCGGGCGATCAAGCGAGGCTGAACAGGTCAGGACGATAGGACGTACGTCATGCGTTCGTCCTGATCGGTCCTTCTGGAGAATTCCCGCCGGTATTGCGCCGGCGATGTCTTGAGCCGTGCCGAAAAATGCTGGCGCAGCGAGGTGGCGCTGCCGAAGCCGGCTTCGAAGGCCACTATGTCCATGGATTTCTCCGTCGCTTCCAGCAAACGCTGCGCCAGTTCGATCCGCTGGCTGGTCAGCCAATCGCCAAAGCTGGCGCCGATCGATTTCTGAAAGCGACGGGTAAAGGTGCGGCGGGTCAGGCCAGCGGCCTCGGCGACGCTGTCGAGGCTATGCGTCTCGCCAAGCGTCGCACGAACCGAGTCCAGGGCCTGGGTGAAGCGGTCGGCGTCGGCGCTTCTTGCCACCGGATGCTCGATGAATTGCGCCTGCCCGCCCTGCCGATGCGGAGAAAGAACGATCTGGCGGGCGAGCCGCAATGCCGCTTCCGCGCCGTAGCGGGCGCGCACGATGTGGAGACAGCAGTCGAGGCCGGCGGCGACGCCGGCCGAGGTCACGATGTTGCCATTGTCGACATAGAGCACCGAAGCGTCGACGGCGACGTCGGGATGGAGTTTCTGCAACTGTTCGGAATAGGCCCAGTGCGTCGCGGCACGACGGCCCGAAAGCAGCCCGGCCGCGGCAATGGCGAAGGTTCCGAGGCACAGGCCGACGATCAAGGCGCCGCGTTGGTGCGCCCGGCGCAACGCCTCCATCAGCGGCGGCGATGCCGGCTCGCCGAGATGATGCCAGCTTGGAATGATGACGATATCGGCGCCGTCGAGCCCTTCGAGCCCATGCGGCGCGGCAATTGTCAGTCCGGCCTCGGTGTGGATCGGGCCGGGCTTGACCGCGCAGATGCGGAAGTCGAAGCGCGGCAGGCCAAGCGCCGTCCTGTCCTCTGCGAAGACCAGGCACGGTACGGAAAGATGGAACGGGCTGATGCCGTCGAAGGCGAGTACGGCAATGATCGGGTCGGTCATGGGTGCTTCCGGTAGTTGAAAGCGGATTGTCCCAATTCTTTCGAATGATGTCAATCGGGCCACTTTTAGCAGGCCGGCGACCCGTCTATTTTCGGCCCATCGCATTCAAGCCGGAAAGGAAAACACCATGTCTGACCCAGCCAACACCACGCCACGCCGGGCGCTGATCGTCGTCGATGTGCAGAACGACTATGACGGCGGCAATCTCGCCATCCAGCATCCGCCGTTCCGCGACAGCGTCGTCAATGTGGCGCGGGCGATGGATGCAGCGACTGCTGCCGGCATCAAGGTGGTGGTCGTCAAGCAGATGGCGCCGGAGACATCGCCGATCTTCGCTAGGGGCAGCCACGGCGGGGAACTGCATCCCGAGATCGCCAGGCGCGAGCGCGACCATTATGTCGAAAAGAACCTGCCCTCCGCCTTCACCGGCACCGATCTCGAGGACTGGCTGCGCGCCAATGCCATCGACACGATCACTGTGGTCGGCTACATGACGCATAATTGCGACCTGTCGACCATCATCCACGCCGTGCATATGGGCTTTGCCGTCGAGTTCCTGTCGGATGCGACCGGCTCGGTGCCTTACGCCAACAGCGCCGGCTACGCCTCGGCCGAGGAGATCCACCGCGTGGTCACGATCATCCTGCAGTCGCGCTTCGCGGCGGTGCTCAAGACCGCCGAATGGGTCGAGTGCCTGAAAACCGGCGCGTTGCCGGAACGCGACACGATCTTCGGCTCCAACCAGCGGGCGCTGTCGCGCAGCGCTGCTTAGGGTTATCCGAAAACAGAAGGGCGCCGCATCGCTGCGGCGCCCTTTGCGGTTTGAACTGAAGGATTTTAGAACAGGCCTTCGATCTGGCCCATCTCGTTGAGGAAGATCTTTTCCGAGGACGGCGCCTTGGGCAGGCCGGGCATGGTCATGACCTCGCCGCAGATGATGACGACGAAGCCGGCACCGGCCGACAGCCTGACCTCGCGCACCGGCACCGTGTGGCCGGTCGGCGCGCCGCGCAGGTTCGGGTCGGTCGAGAACGAGTACTGCGTCTTGGCCATGCACACCGGCAAGTGGCCGTAGCCGGCGTCTTCCCAGGCCTTGAGCTGGTCGCGCACCGACTTGTCGGCGATCGCTTCCGAGCCGCGATAGATGCGCTGGACGATGGTGTTGATCTTCTCGAACAGCGGCATGGCATCGGGATAGAGCGGCGCGAACTGCGAAGCACCGGATTCGGCCAGTGCCACCACCTTGTTGGCGAGATCCTCGATGCCGGCCGAGCCGTGCGCCCAGTGCTTGCACAGGATCGCCTCTTCGCCCATCGATGCGACATAGTCCTTCATCGCCTGGATCTCGGCGTCGGTGTCGGAGTAGAAGTGGTTGATGGCAACCACCGCCGGCACGCCGAACTGGCGGATGTTCTCGATGTGGCGGCCGAGATTGGCGCAGCCCTTCTTCACCGCTTCGACGTTTTCCTTGCCGAGGTCTTCCTTCTTGACGCCGCCATTCATTTTCATGGCGCGCACGGTGGCGACAATGACGGCCGCCGCCGGCTTGAGGCCCGCCTTGCGGCACTTGATGTCGAAGAACTTTTCAGCACCGAGGTCAGCGCCGAAGCCGGCTTCGGTGACGACGTAGTCGGCGAGCTTGAGCGCCGTCGTGGTGGCGACGACCGAGTTGCAGCCATGCGCGATGTTGGCGAACGGGCCGCCATGCACGAAGGCCGGGTTGTTCTCCAGCGTCTGCACCAGGTTCGGCTGCATGGCGTCCTTCAACAGCACGGCCATGGCGCCGTCGGCCTTGAGGTCGCGGGCATAGACCGGCGACTTGTCGCGGCGATAGGCGACGATGATGTCGCCGAGGCGCTTTTCGAGGTCCTTCAGGTCGGTCGACAGGCACAGGATGGCCATGACTTCCGAGGCGACGGTGATATCGAAACCGCCCTCGCGCGGGAATCCGTTGGCGACGCCGCCGAGCGAGCAGATGATTTCGCGCAGCGCGCGGTCGTTCATGTCCATGACGCGGCGCCAGACGACGCGGCGGGTGTCGATGCCGAGCTCATTGCCCCAGTAGATGTGGTTGTCGATCAGCGCCGAAAGCAGGTTGTGCGCCGTGGTGATGGCATGGAAGTCGCCGGTGAAGTGGAGGTTCATGTCCTCCATCGGCACGACTTGCGCATAGCCGCCGCCGGCGGCACCGCCCTTGACGCCGAAGTTCGGGCCCAGCGAGGCCTCGCGGATGCAGATGATCGCCTTCTTGCCGATGCGGTTCAGGCCGTCGCCGAGACCGACCGTGGTCGTGGTCTTGCCTTCGCCGGCCGGCGTCGGGTTGATGGCGGTGACGAGGATCAGCTTACCGTCCTTGTTGCCCTTCACCGATTTGATGAATTCAGCTGAGATCTTGGCCTTGTCGTGGCCATAGGGCAGCAAATGTTCGGTCGGGATACCGATCTTCTGGCCGATCTCCTGGATCTGCTTTTTCCTGGCGCCGCGCGCGATCTCGATGTCGGACTTCACTTCGGCCATGACGGCTTTCCTCTGGATTGGACGATGGAGGGGACGGGTTGATCTTACTCGCAGGCAGGTTGGACCCGGGCGCGGGCATGTTCTAACCCTGTCGCTGCCGCGGCGTCAACTTTCATGCAACTATGTTTCCTATAGAGAAAATTCCTCTGCGGACCGGCCGACCTGTCATCGGTTCTTCCTGGCTCCGTTGCCGCGCCGTATAGAAGCCAGAGGACACGCCGCGCCGCCGTCTCAAAACAGCCGCACAATGCACGGAATGCGACAGAGGCGACGGCGCAAATTCGCCATCGCCTGGTCCCTAATGGAACAGCGCTACTGCGTCAGAACGTTGCTGATTTCGACCATGTTGGAGCGCACCCTGAGCACATAGAAGCCCATCGTCGTCAGATGCGTCGGCAACAGCCAGCCATCCTCGCGGCCATTGGCGATGATGAAAGGCTGGATCTTCAGCGCCGAAACGAACTGCGAGTCCATTGTGTCCCACAGGTTCTGCAGATGCTTTTCCTTGATGACGTCCTCGAAGTCGGCCTGGGCGCCCTTCATCAGGCCGTAATAGCCATAGAGCTGGCCATAGGCGAACCAGTAGCGGTCGTCGGCGCGGAAGTCGAACCAGCCATTGTTGTGGTTCTCGGCGCGTTCCTTGAGGATCGCCGAGGTCGAGCCGATGTCGGACGAGATGCGGTCGATATACTGTTTCAGATTGTCGGCGCGGGCGTCGAATGTCGCCTGGCAGGTAGCAAGGCGAGCGTTGAAGGAACGCAGCATGCGCACAGCGTCGCGATAGTAGCTCGGTGTCGGCGTCTTGGGGCCGAACGGGTTCAGGCCGAAATACCAGGTCTCCTCGTCGAACTGCAGGTTGCCGCGGGCATTCTGCAGATCGCTGTCGATCTGCGAGGTGGTGCGGACGCGGCCGAGATTGTCAGCGAGTTCGGTCGCGGTGCGCCGCACCGCCTGGTTGATGCCGCGCTGGAAGGAGGCCTTGTTGTCCATCCACGGCGTGTTGTCCCAGTCGATGCCGAACAGGCCAAGCTTGTAGAGGATCATCGACGAGATCCAGGCATTCTGGTTGACGTTGAAGTCGGTCAGGTCGGCGGCGATCTGGGCAATGCCGGAGTTGCCGCAGGTCTTGGCGGTGTCGGTGCCGGCGCCGGCGGAGACCTGTTCGCCGGCGGAGACATTGCGCTTCTCGAACGTGTAGGTGTCGGGATAGTTCGGGTTGAAATTGTTCCACCATTGGGTGGCGTAGAAGAAATTGGCGTAGAGGCCGATCAGCACCAGCAGGGCGAGGCCGACCGCCGCCTTGAGGATCCAGCCGCGCTGCGTGTACCAGCGCCCGGCCCACAGGAACGGCCACAGGATGACGCCGATCAACAGGCCGATGCCGCGGCCAATCCACTGGAAAATGCGGGTGAAGAAATTCACGATCGGATCGAGCATGGCTGTGTCACCCCCTCAAAGCATGACGCCAAAAAGTTGCAGGCTTTTTGGATAACATCATGCGCCAAAACAAGAAGTTAGAACGACATAACGATTCATTTCGTTCTAGTCAGTCAGGCCGTAGAGGCGTGTGCGAAACGCCACCTTGTCCTTCAAATATGTGGTTTTGAGAACGTCCACAACATGCGATCGCCACGCGTCGCTGAAGCCGCCATAGTCCTCATAAAAGCCGTCCTTGTTGAAGATGTAGCGCGAAACGAAGTCCGACGGTACGAAATCCGAGATCAGCCGGTTGGTCAGCCAGGCGTCGGGGTGGTCAGGCTTGGCGCGGATGACAAGGAAACGTTGCTGCGGGAAGACATCCTCGATCTTGAGGTGGCCGAGTTGGGCGATCTCGCGCTTGGCGGCGTTGAGGAACGGAAAATTGCCGTCTCTGGTGATCAGGTCGGCATGGCTCTGGATCCAGGTCTGCAGCCAGACCTTGTCGACATCGGTCAAATTGCGGTTCGGCTCGGCATCGCGGATCAGCGCGCGCACCACCATCTCGGCGCGGTGCTCGAGATAGCCCGAGGTCTCCACCCAGGAGGCACGCGGCAGCTCGATGCGGCCGGTGGTGGCGAGGAACTTGAACACCTTGTCGGCGTCGTTGATCGAGAGATAGCTGACCTGCCACGGCCGCGAGCGGCGGAAACCGGGGGCGGCCGGATCGCTGATCACCGTCGTTATATCAGGGTCGACGAACACGTAGAGACCGCCGAAGTGACTGGTCCAGTAGGCATTGTGGCGGAAGATCACCTGGTCGGGCACCAGCGCGTTCTCGCGGATGTCGCCGCAGATCTTGGCAAGCTCCACCATCCGGTTCAGCATGGCGCTGTCGCGCCAGGCATCGGGCTCCTGCTTCAGCCGGTCCACGAGCTTGCCGAGTTCGGCGGCCTTGCCCAGCACATCCTCGGCCGACAGCACCTTGAATTCGACCTGGCTGATCGACAGCAAATCCTCGATGTCGTTGACCTTCGGAATGGAATCCTCGATCTCGCCGTAGATGACGTCCTTGATCGTCAGCGCATCGATGGCGCGCCGGTTCCTGGACATGAACTCGAACATCAGTTGCGAGGTGTTGGAGAAGGCGGTGTGCACCACCGGCAGGTCGATCTGCGACGGCGTCAGGATGATGAAGCGGCGGTTGACCTCGTTGGGATCGAGATAGTCATAATCATCGCATTCCTCGGCCACTTCAGGCGAGAAGCCGGTGCGGTCGATCTGCAAGCTCTTTAGTTTGGTCGGCTTCAAGCCGAATGCGGCGAGCGCCTTGTTGTAGCGCTGGATCAAATGCGGCTCGTCGACCGTCAGCAGCCGGCCATAGATCAGCTCGTTGTCGCGCAGGAGATCGGGTTTGGCGGGTTTTGTGGTCAAGGTTCATCGCTCCCGAGGAGCGTGCCAGCACCCCCCTCTGGCCTGCCGGCAATCTCCCCCTCAAGGGGGGAGATTGGCAGCGTCGTCCGTGTCGCTTCTCCAGATAGGTCGAAGATTGGCAAAAGCGATGGTGAAAGTCGATCTCCCCCCTTGAGGGGGAGATGGCCGGCAGGCCAGAGGGGGGTAGGCGCGCACTCACGCATTCCACAGCCCCTTCTTCTTCATCTCCTCCATCTCGCGCGCGGCCCGTTCGCGCAGGCGGGCGTCGCGCAGCAGCTTTTGTACGGCGGAGTCGTCGGACTTGTCGGAATAGCGGAACTCCGAGTCGGCGTAGCGGTTGATCTCCTGCATGACCATGTCCATCGAAAAGGGGCCGCGCAGTTCCTCGATCATCGCTTTCTTCTCGTCATAACCCTTGTGCATGAAGACTTCCGGCTTCTCGAACCAGTCGTCGGGAAGCTCGATGTCCATGGCGCGCATCTTGATGGCGTCGGTGACGTTTTTGATGGCGCGGCCGGTGAAGCGGGGCTCGGCATCCTTGATCAGGTGCAGATAGGTGCCGATGTCGGCCATCGATTTCGGTGCGCCGTTCTCCTTCATGTAGCGCTCGTAGACCTTCATCAGCCCGTCTTCTTGCGGCTTCTCGTGCCCCTCATAGGCTTCGGTCACGGCGCGCTGGATTTCCTGCGCGGCGTAGAGATCGTGGTCGCCGAGCGGGATCTTGTGGTTTTTTCCCGCCAGCAGGACAAAAATATCGATGTAGTCGTTGCGGCTCTGCGGCCCGTCGACCAGCCAGCGGGCGCCGGCGCGCTGGCGCAGCGCGTCGTCGACATTTTCGGGATAGTTGGAGAACATGCCGAACGAGCAATTGCCGCGCACCACGGTCGCGGCACCGGCGAAGGCATCCATCAACACGCCGGTGATTTCCTGCTGGCCGGCCGAGGCGCGGTCGTCTGAGCGGCGCGCCGCCACCTGGTCGATGTCGTCGATGGTGCCGAATCCGATGACGCGCGGGTTCAGCACATTGTTGATGAACTGGCGGCAGTTCTGGCCTGATTTGCCCTGATAGGACGAGATCTGGTCGACGCCGAAATTCTCGTAGGCGAAGGGATAGCCGGCGACCTGGCAGTAGCCGTTGACGAGGCCGGCGATCATCTGGATCAGGGTCGTCTTGCCGGTGCCGGGGGCGCCGTCGCCGATGAACGTGAACAGGAAGCCGCCGAGTTCGACGAACGGATTGAGTTCGCGCTCGAAGTCGTAGGCCATCAGCATCTTGGCGAGCTTGACCGACTGGTATTTGGCGATGTGATTGCCGACGACCTCTTCCGGCTTCTTGAATGTCATCACCAGCGGTTTTGAACGCTTGCCCGGCGCGACGTCGAAACCATCCAGGGTGAAATCGTCGGCATCGATACGGATATGCGCGTTCTCGAACGGGCCGATGCCGTCGAAGCGGCCCTTGCGGGCCAGCAGCCCGTCGATGGCGACGCGGGCGAAGGCACGCGCCCTTGTCATCAGGTCGGCGTCGTCGGACGATCCCGAGATCGCCTTGTCGAGGCTGGCCAGGATCGACTTCACCGCATCCTGCGGCGTGTCGAACAGGAAGTCCGGTTCGGGACTGTCGTTGGGCGCCTCGCCGTCGCTGTCGATCAGCTGGAACAGGTAGGAGGCGAGGCTGAAGGCCGAAATGTAAGCCGAGGCCGACAGAAGCTTCTTGAAGGTAGACGCCTCGTCGCCTTCGAGCGGCGCGCGGGTGTTCTTGGCCTGCAGACTTTCAAGGTCCGAGCCCTCGGCAAAGACGTCCGATATTGCCAGCGCGATCGCCGTGCCGCGCCGGGCGCGAAACAGGAGCGTGTGCTGCGGGATGGTCAGCAGCTGATCATCGGGATGAACGGCGCCGACGGTCTTCGACAGCTCGACCTCGCGCGTGCGGCGCACCGAACCGACCGAGACGGTCGAAACGAAGCGGCGGTTGGTGCCGGCAAGCGCTGTGCCGGAGGAGCTAGACGGGTCCTCCAGCACGACGACACGGGTGATGAAGCTCTGCGCGGTAGCGCGGTGCTTCTCGATGGCGGCTTCCGGGATGGTGGTCAGGCCGGTATCCATGAAGGGTGCTCCGTGGTGTGACGGTCAGACGTCCGAGATGACCTGTCCGTTGGACAGGATGTGAACCTTGTAGCCGGCAAAGACCTTTTGCGCTTCGCCAGCGGCGTAGAGCGCCTGATAGGCCTCGTGCGGGATCAGCGCGTGGTTTTCATAGCTCGACACGCCCTGGCGCGCGGCTTCCAGATCGTCGGTGTTGATGAAGAATTCCTGGGTCGTCTTCTCGCTCGAAAACAGGCCCTTGCGGCCGGGCTTCTCGGCCTTGGAATAGACCTCCTGGATGGTCCAGGTCAGCAGCCAGGCATTTTCGGGCTTGCGCACCTTGGCGAGTACCTCGGTCACCGTCGAATTGTTGTCGGTAATGCCAGCCGAATAGAACGGGCCGAGCACGACGCGGCGCAGCTGCTTGGGGTGCAGCGGCTCGAAATCCTTGTCGAGATTGACCGCGATGGTCGCCGGCGACAGCGTATAGGCGGAGTTCTTCTCGGTGAAATCGTCGAAACGGTGGGCAAGCTCGGGATTGAGCAGGCCATCGACCGGCAGCGGAATGTCAATCGTCTCGTTCAGCTTGCCGTTTCTATCGACAAGCTGGCGAATCATCGTTTCGGACGAATCCTCCACCGTCACCATGTAGACTAGCGGCAGGTTGGCGCTGCCGTCGAACGTCGCCCAGTGGACGAGATAATAAGGCCGCCCCGTCTTCGGATTGACCGAGACCTTGGCCGTTTGCGCCAGGGTGAACGGGCCGAAGGTGTTCTCGCTTTTCACGTCCTCGAGATAAAGCCGCTCGGCTATCGACTTCTGCAGCGCCGCGGGGAATTCCTTGTGGCGCAGGATGAAGTCGGCCATTTCCTCGCGCAACTCGCCGGCGAGCGGAATGTTGGCAAGCCGCGCGTCGGCCTGGCGTCGGTCGTTTTCCAGTTCGAGCAGGTTCTGGAACACCGGAAATCCGCTTTCGGCGCGCGAAATGCGGAATGTGTCCATGAAGCCGAGCCGGTTGCGCCAGCAGGAAAACGACTTGTCGAGCCTGGCGATGTGTTCGGCGACGATCTTGGCGACGATGCCATGCCGGTAGAGCGGCGAGCGATCGTCGCGCATGAACACTTCAAGGCCGCTGAGCGCGGCCGTGATGGCGGAAAAATACCGTGCCGCCGCTTCGTTTTCGGGGGTCATGCCTGGTCGCTCGCGGGCAGTGCTGTCACCCTTAAGACTGCACGTAGTTAGCCGAATTGTGCTTCTTCAGCACCTCGTCGAAGCGGCGGGCGAAGGCATCGTCGGCCAGCTTCTTGCGGCGCTGGATGTCGGCGGTGGCGACCATGTTCTTCTCGTGCATCTCGAGCAGGTCACCGATGTGCTTTTGCGATGCGGCACCGATGCCGGCCATGGTTTCCTCGGCGGTGTTGTCGACCCGGCTGCCCAGCGTGTTGATCTTGTGGGCGACGTCCTGCTGGGCCGCGGTCTTCAGCGAATCTTCCAGCGCCTTGTAGAGCACGATGCGCTGCTCGGTATCGATGGTCAGCTTGTTGATCAGCGTCGATTGCGCGGCGATCTGGTTGTTGAGCGAATCGACGAAGGTCTGGAACATCGAGGTGTAACGCTCGAGCGTCTGGCTCTCGGCCAGCAGCTCCTGCTCCTTGGCCTGCTTTTCGTTGTATTCCGTCGCCAGCTTGGAGCGTTCGCCTTCGAGCTGCGTGCGGTCTTTCTGGCTGGTCGAAGCGGCGATCTTGTTTTCGATGTCGAGCAGCATCGGGTTGAGCTCCTCGATGCGCTTCTGCACGGCTTCGAGATTGGTCATGGTGGTCTTGCGGCGCTCGATAACCTGAGACAGGCTGGTTTCCGAGGTCTTGTAGCGTTGGTCGAGAACCTCTTTCTGCGCCTTCAATATGCCGACGATGGTGTCGGATTTGACCAGCAGTTCCTGCAGATTGCCGGCCAGCGACATGTTGCGAACGCGGTCGGTGCGCATGCGCTGCTTGCTCTGGCTGGAGAAGATGCCAATGAATTTTTCCCAGCCGGTGTAGTTCTTCATGCTCTCGAACTCGGCGCCGAAGACGTTGGTGGCGTCCTCCAGCCCGATGATCAGGTCGGCAATGTTGCCTTCCATCACCTTCTGCTGCTTCAGCACATCCTCGATGCGGGCGTTCTCGAGGTCGAAATTTGCGTCGCCGATCTTCTTGTCTGATGTGGCAAGCGTATCAAGCATGGTGCCGGATTGCTCGATCTTGGAGCGCATGTCCTGCACGACCTGCTTGGTCTTGGCAATTTCGGCGTCGAAATTCTGCAATGTCGCCATTGGGGCCTCCCGCTTCGGCATGACGTCGCTGGTCGCGAACAGCGGCGAATATATGTGGGGCATCAGGGGATTGAAAGACGTGAAGATAAGGGCGGCGTGAAAACAAAAAAATTCGTCAGGGTCTTGAAAACCAGTGAAGGCGTGGGCTTGGCGTGATTAGCTTGCCGACCAGCCATAGTTCAGCTGTCATTGAACTTTCATGCGGCAAGGCGAAGGCGCACGGATGCCTTTGTATTGGGCAAACCACCGAAGCAATCGCGGCCGCGATATGCGAGGAGAAAGCCGGCTTTACAGAGCTGACGAACAGCGGATCAGGGCTTGGGATCGGCCTTCAGATAGGCAATGACATTGGCGATGTCGTCGTCTTTGGCCAGGCCGGCAAACGCCATCTTGTTGCCGGGCACTTTCAGCTTGGGTGCCCTGAGATACTCGGTGAGATTGGCTTCATCCCAGACCAGGCCGGCGGCGCCGGCACTCTTCATCGCCTCGGAATAGCGGCCAAGAAAACTCTCCGCACTTCCGGCGGTGCGACCAACGACGCCCAGCAGATGCGGACCGACCTTGTCGCGGTCGGTGGCTGCTTCATGGCAGGCCATGCACCGGTTGAAGGCCTTCTTGCCCAGGGCCGGGTCGCCGCCGGCATGGGCCACAAGCGAGCTGGCAAGGAGAAGGATGCTGGCGGACGAAGCGGCTCGAAACATGCTGCCTCCGGAGAGTTCTGGCTGGCGGCCTTATAGTACCGAGGCTTTAACAAACGCTGCATCGCGGCGGGATTGCGGAAGACAGGCCCGCGAGTCAGGCCTGTTGTGCCAGATCGCGGCGCAGGAAATCATTCAGCCGCTCGACCGCCTGGGTCGTCGACAGCGGGTTGCGCAGGATGCCGATTTCGAGGTCCGGCAGCACCGGAAGCCCTTCATTGCCGCCGACGATGCGCAGCGACGGTGGTACGCTGCGCAGGGCGAGGCCAGCCACCGCGAGCCCGGCCTGGACGACGGCGATCAGGCCAAGCAGAGAGGCGCTTGAATAGGTACAGCGATAGGAGCGGTCGGCATCGCCAAGCGCCTGCAGGACATTCATCCTGGCGGCGCAGCCCGGTTCGAACAAGGCGACCGGAAGCGGATCGGTCTCCCAGGCGACATGGTTTGATGAGGCGACCCAGACGAAGCGTTCCAGCCGGATCACCTCAAGCGGCTGCTCCGGCAAGCGGGTGATGATCGCCAGATCCAGCCGCCCCTCCGCCAGCGTCTTCACCAGCGCGGTCGACTGTTCGCAGATCAACTCCACCGTCACCAGGGGATGCTCCGCCGCGAAGCGTGAGAGCACGGGCGGCAGGAGGAAGGCGGCATAATCGTCGGGCACCCCCAAGCGGACGCTGCCTGTTTCCTTAGGCCGGGTGACGCTTGCCCAGGCTTCATCCGACAGTTTCAGCAACCGGCGCGCATAGATCAGGAAATCCTCGCCGATCGCATTGGGAGTGACGGTTCTGGGACCACGCACCAGAAGCTGGCTGCCGACTATCTCCTCCAGCCGCTGCATCTGCATGCTGACCGCCGACTGGCTGCGGCCGACCCTGGGTGCTGCATTGGAAAGGCTGCCGCTCTCGACGACGGCGACAAAGGTTTTCAGCAGATTGAGATCGAGTGGCGCGGCCATGGTGCTATCAGCATATCGAATAGGTCATGCCAAATCTATTCGCTTGTTTGAAGGTGGCGCCAGTGACCAGATGGTTGCTGGGATCGCTGGGAACCATCACATGACGGACGCCTCGACAGCCCGCTTCCCGGCCGCGAGCCTTGCTCTGGCAATGGTGATCGCAGGCACGGTCGGCGCCTTCGCCACGGAATCGGGGCTGCATCCCGTTGCCGTCGTCTTCTGGCGATGTGTGTTCGGCGCGATATTCCTTTTCTTATGGTGCCTGTTGCGCGGCTATCTGCCGGATCGGACGCTGTCGCCGTCTCGGCTTGCCCTTGCAGCACTTGCCGGCGTCTGCATGGTGCTGAGCTGGACGGCCTTCTTCGCCGGCTTCGCCATGACATCGATCGCCACGACGACGATTATCTACCATATCCAGCCGTTCTTCGTGGTCCTGATCGGTGTCGTCTTCCTCAAGGAGCGCATCTCGCTCGACCAACTGCTGTGGATGCTCGGTGCGTTTCTCGGCGTCGTGCTGGCCAGCGGCCTCGTCTTCGCGCACGGCCACGACGATGCCAACTGGGCGCCGGGCATTGCGCTGACGCTGGGCGGCGCAATGCTCTACGCCGTTACAACGATCCTCGCCAAGGGCCTTGGTCAGCAGCGCGCCGAAATTACGGTACTCTGCCAGACGGTGGTGGGGGTCGTCATGCTCGCCCCGTTCGCCGGCGTCGGCCAACATATTGCGCTTGCGTCATGGGGCTGGCTGCTCGGCATCGGCGTGCTGCACACCGGCATTGCCTACGTGTTGATGAATTCGGCCTTTCCGCGCCTGACGACACCGGTGATCGGCGTCATCACCTTCATCTATCCCGTCGTCGCCATCATCGTCGACTGGGCGATCTATGGGCATCCGCTCGGGCTGGCGCAGGCTGCCGGCATGGCGCTGATTGCAGTGGCGACGCTGGGTGTGCGGCTGGGTTGGCGGTTTCCGAAGTGGCGTGTCTCGACCGTATGAGCCCGGTGCAATTCCAAGAAAAGCACATAGCGCTCCCCCTGGGAACTGCTCCAAAAACCAAGAGACAGAGTCAGCCCTTGATAAAGCCGATGAAGTCGTCGGGCGCGGCGCGGCCCATTTCTTCTTCCCAATGACGGCGGCAGAGCGAGACATAGACGTCCTTGCCGATCGCCACCTGCTCGCCCAGGCGCGCCACTTTGCCATCGGGGCCGAGGCGCACGACCATCGTCGCCTTGCGGCCGCAGCGGCAGATTGTACGCACTTCGCGCAAATCGTCGGCGATGGCCAGCAGCGCGCGCGAGCCGGAAAACAGCTTGCCCTGGAAATCGGTGCGCAGGCCGTAGCACATGACCGGGATATTCAGCCGGTCGGCGATGCGGGCGAGCTGCCAGACCTGCTCCTCCTCGAGGAACTGCGCCTCGTCGACGAAGACGCAATGCACTGACGTATGCGCGTGATGATCGGCGACGCGGGTGAACAGATCGTCGCCATCGCGGAACATCTCGGCTTCCGTCTCCAGGCCGATGCGCGACGAGATCAGGCCGGTGTCGCCCTTGCGGTAGTGGCCGGCGACGAACAGCATCGTGCCCATGCCGCGCTCGCGATAATTGTAAGAGGCCTGCAAGAGCATCGTCGTCTTGCCGGCGTTCATAGTCGCGTAGTGGAAGTAAAGCTTGGCCATGCCGCTCTTTTAAGCCGACTTGCCCTGATACGGGGAGGGGCGGTCGCCCGCATTCCCCTGAAAAAGCCCGCCCGTCTTCGAAAAAACCGTCCGGCATGGCAAAAGCGCCTGATGTGTCGCTGATTGGCCAGCCCGCGCCGTTGATCGTGATTGTCTTAATGCTTGAAACCACACCAGAATGGTGTTTGGCTGACGAAACAAGGCGGGCATAGAAACCGTAGCTACGCTTCGCCAAAGAATCACAATGGGAGACTGTCTATGTCGCGTATGAACTCTTTCGTCGCCGGCCTCGGCCTGGCGGCTTTTTTGTCCACCAGCGCTGCCTTTGCCGGCGATCCGGCGAGCTGCAAGGCGGTGCGTCTTTCCGATGTCGGCTGGACCGACATCCAGGCGACGACCGGCGTCGCATCGGTACTGCTCACCGCGCTCGGCTACGAACCGCAGACGATCCAGCTGTCGGTGCCGGTGACCATGGCGTCGCTGAAGAACAAGGATCTTGATGTCTTCCTCGGCAACTGGATGCCGTCGATGACCAACGACATCAAGGACTACACCGCCGACGGTTCGGTCGAGACCATCAGCGAAAACCTCAGTGGCGCCGGCTACGGTATCGTCGTGCCGACCTATGTCGCGGACGCCGGCGTCAAGACGCTGACCGACCTCGGCAAGTTCAAGGACAAGTTCGACGGCAAGATCTACGGCATCGAGGCCGGCAATGATGGTAACCGCATCATCCTCGACATGATCAAGAACCCGAAGGACAATCTCGAAGGCTTCGAGCTGGTCGAATCCTCGGAGGCTGGCATGCTCACGCAGGCCGAGCAGTCGATCAAGAGCAATGAGTGGATCGCGTTCCTCGGTTGGACGCCGCATCCGGTGATGGGTGCCATGAAGATCACCTATCTCGATGGCATGGGCGACAGCGGCTTTGGCGCAGCCACCGTGCATACCAATGTGCGCAAGGGTTACACCACCGAGTGCCCGAATGCCGGAAAATTCATCGCCAACCTGAAGTTCAATCTCGACATGGAAGGCGAGATAATGGACGCGATCCTCAAGGGCGCCGATGCCAATACGGCTGCGACCGACTGGCTCAAGAAGCATCCGGACGCGGTTGCTCCATGGATTGCCGGCGTGACCACTTTCGATGGCGGCGACGCGGCTGCAGCCGTGAAGACTGCGCTCGGAAGCTGAGCAGGTCTTGCGTTCGGCGTGACCGATCAAGAAGGGCAGTCACTTTAGAAGGGGCTGCCCTTTTTCATATCCTGTGACAAGATGACCGTCCGGCAAGGACGGCGACTGTCAAAGAGGGGCAAGATGGATCCGATTTCAAAATTCTTTGTCAGTTACAAGATCCCCATAGGCGAATGGGGCAAAGCGTTCTTCACCTTCCTTACCGACAATTTCAACACCTTCTTCCGCGGTCTCTCCGGCGGTTTGAATTTCCTGCTCGACGGAGTGGTCGACACGCTGCTGCTGGTACCGCCGGTCCTTCTCATCGCGCTGATTGCACTGCTTGCCTATTATCTGCAGCGATCGAGAGGCTTGGCCGTGGCTGTCTTTCTCGGGTTGCTGTTCATCCTCAACCAGAACCTCTGGAAGCAGACGGTAGAGACGCTGGTGCTGGTGGTTGCCGCCGCCGCCGTCTCGATGGCCATCGGTGTGCCACTCGGTATCTGGGCGGCGCACAAGCCGAAGGTCTATCGCGTCATGCTGCCGGTGCTCGATTTGATGCAGACGCTGCCGACCTTCGTCTACCTGATCCCGGTGCTGACGCTGTTCGGCCTCGGCAATGCGCCCGGCCTCATCGTCACCATCATCTTCGTCATCCCGACCGCGGTTCGTCTCACGCATCTCGGCGTTGTCTCGGTGCCGAAGTCGATCGTCGAAGCCGGCGAGGCGTTCGGCGCCACCAAGAGCCAGTTGCTGTGGAAGGTGGAGCTGCCCTCGGCGCTGCCCACCATCATGGCCGGTCTGACGCAGTCCATCATGCTGTCGCTGTCGATGGTGGTGTTTGCCGCACTGATCGGCGCCGGCGGCCTCGGCACCGAAATCAACCGGGCGCTGGGTTCGCGCAAGATCGACCTCGGGCTTGAGGCGGGCCTCGCTATCGTCGTTTTGGCCATCGTGCTCGACCGGATGACCCGCATCGCCGTTGGAGGCAAGAAATGACCGTCGCCGTCGATTTCCGGAACGTCGATATCGTCTTCGGCGCCGACCAGGCCGGATCGCTGAAGATGGTCGACGCCGGAGCCAGCCGCGCCGAGATCCTCGACAAGACCGGCAATGTACTGGGTTGCGCCGGCGCCAGCCTGACCGTGAACGAGGGCGAAATCTCCGTGCTGATGGGTCTCTCCGGTTCGGGCAAGTCGACATTGCTGCGGGCGGTCAACCGGCTCAACGTGGTGTCGCGCGGCCAGGTGCTGGTCAAGGATGGCGACAAGACCGTCGACGTCGTCACCTGCGACGAGGCGACCCTGCGGCGCCTGCGCCAGAAACAGGTGGCGATGGTGTTCCAGCAGTTCGGCCTTTTGCCCTGGCGTACGGTGGAGGAGAATGTCGGTCTCGGCCTCGAACTCGCCGGCGTACCGGAAGCCGAGCGCAAGGAGCGCGTGCAACGCCAGCTCAAGCTGGTCAATCTCGACCAGTGGTCGAAGAAATACGCGCATGAGCTGTCGGGCGGCATGCAGCAGCGCGTCGGCTTGGCGCGGGCCTTCGCCACCGAGGCGCCGATCCTGCTGATGGACGAGCCGTTCTCGGCGCTCGACCCGCTGATCCGCACCAAGCTGCAGGACGAATTGCTGCAACTGCAGGCCGAGTTGAAGAAGACCATCATCTTCGTCAGCCACGACCTCGAGGAGGCGCTGAAGATTGGCTCCCACATCACCATCATGGAGGGTGGGCGCATCGTGCAAACCGGCGCGCCGGAGGACATCGTGCTGCGGCCTGCCAACGACTATGTCCGCGACTTCATCGCCAATGTGAACCCGCTGTCGGTGCTGACCGCCTGGAACGTGATGCGCGACCGTCGCGATCTGGAGCACGGCAAGGACGGCTGGGTGTGGCTCGACCGCCGCAAGACGACGCGCTTCAAGATCGACGATCACGGGCTGGTGGCGGCGGCCGAACGCGACGGCAAGCCGGCGGTGTGGGTGTCGTGCGCCGACGTCGAAGGCCAGCCCGAGGAAGTAGCGCAGGTGTTCTGGGCCAATCCGGGCACCTCGCTGAAAACCGTCATGCTGGCCATGCACCGCTCGCAGACAGCACCCGTGGCGCTGTTCGACGACCAGTCGCGCTTCGTCGGCGCCATCGGCATCCGCGATGTGCTGAGCGCGGTGCTGCGGCGGTAACGCCAAATTCGTGGACGCCGCCGCGGGCAGCGGAGGCTGCTTGAATGCTTTTTATGCCGCCAGCGGCAGGCGCAGTTGCGTCAGCAGGCCACCGCCCGGGTTGTTGGACAGGCGGATCTCGCCACCTGCGGCGCGCGCGATGTTGCGGGCAATGGTCAGGCCGAGGCCCAGACCGCCGGTCTGGCGGTTGCGCGATTGTTCGAGGCGCACGAACGAGCCGAACACGGCGTCGATCTGTGCCTGCGGTATCCCGGGCCCTTCATCGCGGATGGTGAGCAGGATCATGTCTTCCGACCGGCGCAGCGAAAGATGCGCCTTCTTGCCGTAGGTGACCGCGTTCTGCACCAGATTGGTGACGCAGCGCTTGAGCGCGACCGGCCGCGCCATGCAGATCAGCCCGCGCGAACGGGTCTCGTCGTCGAACGACACGTCGTCATAGCCGTCGGCGATCGATTCCACGAGCGACCAGAAATCGATGCGTTCGTTCTTTTCCTCGGTCACTTCGAAGGTGGCGAAGTCGATCACCGAGCTGGCGATGCCCTCGACGTCGGCGAGGTCGTGCGCCAGCGCCTCGCGGACCGCCGATTTGCGCAACAGCTCCAGGCGCAGGCGCATCCTGGTCATCGGCGTGCGCAGATCATGCGCCAATGCCGCCGCCAGATGTTCGCGGTCCTCGACATATTCGCGCAACCTCGCCTGCATGGCGTTGATCGCCTTGGCGGCGGCACGGACCTCGCGGCTGCCGCTCTCGGCGATCGGTGGGCTCTTCAGATCCTTGCCGATCCGGTTCACGGCGGTTTCCATCATCCGGTAGGGCGCCGTCAGCCGGCGCAGCGACCAGATCGACATGATCACCACCAGCCCTGCGATCAGCGAATAAAGCGGCAGGCTGTCGAAGCTCAGGATCGGGCCGACGGGCGTGATCGGTTCGGTGAAGTTCAGCCATTGGCCGTCGGCGAAGCGCAGCGAGGCCGTCAGCTTGTCGCTCTGGGCGAAGTCGGCGGCCAGCACCAGAAGGTCACGCTCGACCTGTCCGATGTCGGGTCCCGGCGCCGTGCCGTCCGCGTCATCGGCCTCGCGCGTCGCCGGATCGCGGCGCACGCGTGCATCGGTGATGCCGAATTTCGACAGCCGGCCGACGAGGATGTCTTCGAGTTCGGCCAGTTCGTCGTCGCCGGCGATCGACGAAGTGACCGCCGGCGTGTCCGAAACGGTGAGCGCGTAAGTGGAGTTGAAGAGGCCGGTCGCCGTCGCCTTGCGCTCGTCCGGACTGGCGTCATGCATGAGCTGAACCAGCGAGAAGGCACGGTCGTTGAGCCGGTAGAGGTCGACGACGCCGTTGGCGGCGGCGCGGTCGCGCGACACGATATAGAGGGTCGCGACCTGGCTGATCAGCAGGCCGGCAATGACGATCAGCAGCACCCAGACAGGCAAGGTCTGCGGCAGGAAACGTCTCATTCGGAGGTCGTCTCGGGCAGGAACTGGTAGCCGCCGCTGCGTACGGTCAGGATCAGCTTGGGCGTCTTCGGGTCATCCTCCATCTTGCGTCGCAGCCGGCTGACCAGGATGTCGATGCTGCGGTCGAAGGAATAGTCGCTGTCGCCGCCGGACAGCTCGATGAGCTGGTCGCGGGTCAGCACGCGCTGCGCGCTCTTGACGAAGGTCTGCAGCAGATTGAATTCGGCCATGGTCAGTTCGACCCTGACATCGTCGGGTGCGATCAGCCGGCGCCGAGCACAATCCATCGTCCAGCCGGCGAAGCGGTAGATCTGCTTGGTGGTGGCGCGCTTCGGCTCGGCGGCGCCATTGCGCCTGAGCACGGCGCGGATACGCGCCAAAAGCTCGCGCGGGTCGAAGGGTTTGGGCACATAGTCGTCGGCGCCCATTTCCAGGCCGACGACGCGGTCGGTCGTCTCGGTGACGGCGGTCAGCATGATGATCGGCGTCGAATACTGGGCGCGCAGGTCGCGGCACAGCTCCAGCCCGCTCTTGCCGGGCAGCATCACGTCGAGGACGATGAGGTCCACCTGGACGCGCCGCAGGATGGTCTCCATCTCGATGCCGTCGGCGGCAACCGAGGTGTGCAGGCCCCGTTTCTGGAAGAATTCCTGCAGCAGGTCGCGGATACCCTTGTCGTCGTCGACGATCAGTATGTGTGCGTCGGATTTCACAGCAGCCCTGTCATTGTTGCCAAGCCCTTCTGTCTTTGATTGCCAAGCCCTTCTGTCGCAACCCACACGATAGAATTCAGGCCATATGTTGGCCAGTGGCTATGACGGGTTCACACCGGCTTTCTCAGACACAATCCAGAAACAAAATTCTACAGTTCAGAAAAACTCCTGAAAAATTTCAAGGGCATAACTGATCTCGTGGCGGTCAGGTCATCGGCTGCGACGCTAGTCTCCGGGTTTACGGATAAACCGATGCCAAGGTTGTCGATCAGTTTGTTGGGTGCGTTGCTGGGCTTCTGCCTGGTCACTGCCGCTGTCGGACAATCGGACGCAAAGGTGACGCTCACAACCCGGAGCGAACGGTGCGCCAATCTTAGCCACCAATTTGATGAAGCCCTCGAAACCCATGCCACGGCAACGCAGGTCACCGCGGCAAAGGCACTTCAGAGAAAGGGCAACCGGTACTGCGCCGCCAAGAAACAGGCGCAGGGCATCCGGATGCTCGCCAGTGCTTTGAAGCTGCTTGGAGTGACGCCGAACGACCCGGTTCAGTAACACTCCGAAACTTGGCCCGCATAAAAAGGAAACGAAGCCATGAAAAAGTCCATCCTCTCCGCAACGGGTCTCGCCGTCGCTCTCGCCTTCGCGATGCCGGCTCTCGGCAACGCCGCCGCCACCACGACCGCTGCTCCGGCTGCTTCGACGACCACCGCTCCGGCGACTGCCGCTCCGGCCAAGGCTGCTCCGAAGAAGGTCGTCAAGAAGACCGTCAAGAAGCACAAGAAGGCTGCCGAGAAGGCCGTCAAGAAGGACGCCCCGAAGACCTAATAAGGTCCGGCGCAAAATGCCGGCCTGTTGACCAAGGCCGCTCCAGCTGGTTTCGGCTGGAGCGGCCTTCTTCCTGTCCGAACCGCTGAAGCCCTGACGTTGGCGATGAAGCGGGTCGATGGGTTCAACTGATCTTGACGAAGTCTGGCACCGGCAGCTTCCGCCTCGACTGACACTTAACCCGTTTGCAACGCCGACCGTGTAGGACAATCCGCATGAAGAAGCGGCTTTCGTCCATTTTGCGCTCGATGGTGATCGGCGGCCTGGTTGCCACCGGCGTCGCCAGGGTGCTGATCCTGTTCACCGCCAGCCCGGTGCCCGATCCGGCCACCGGACGCACCGAGCCTTCGCTGTTCGCGCCGGCGATTTCCACCAGCTGGGACTACATCACGCCGGCACAGACCTGGCTGCTGGTCGTGCTGACCGGCGCGACGCTGATCTGCGTCGCCGCGTGGCCGATCGCGACCTGGCTGGAACGCCGGGCGGATGCCGGTGGAAACCGCTTTCGCCCCGATATGCCGTCCGCCACGACCGCGCGGCAGATTCCAAGCCGTCGGATGTTCGGTCGCCAGGGCCGTTGAACGGCAAACGACACTTTCCCACATAGGTGTGAATAGCCGCGCCCGGCTTGCGGCGTTGATCAAAATAGACGGCTGCTTTCGCTGGTGCCAGAATGGCGAAGGTCGCTTACGCAAATGGTCGGTTCCAATGCCTGAAATCACCACAAAACCGCGCGTCCAGGTCAAGCCGCAGGTCGAACGGCCAAAGCTCTACAAGGTCATCCTCATCAACGACGATTTCACGCCGCGCGAGTTCGTGGTGACGGTGCTGAAGGGCGAGTTCAAACTCAGCGAAGACCAGGCGCATCGGGTGATGATCACCGCGCATCGGCGTGGCGTCTGCGTCGTCGCCGTGTTCACCAGGGATGTCGCCGAGACCAAGGCGACGCGTGCCACCGATGCCGGCAAGGCCAAGGGCTATCCGCTGATGTTCACGACGGAGCCGGAAGAGTAGCCCTACCGTCCTTCGCGGTACCACATCGAACCCATTGCCAGAAGCAGCAGGCCGAGGCCGAGGAAGCCGCCGAACAGCGGCACGCGCGAGACGGCCTTGAGCACGCTGTCGTCCGTGGTGCGCAGTCCGATCCAGTCGTTGCCGGACGCGGCGCCAGCCGAGCGCACCGGCACGATGGAGGGCAGCGTCACGTCGCTGCCAAGGGCTGTGGACGACGCCAGCCGGCGCACGCTGCCGCCGGTGGCTTCAGCCGGCGCCTTCAGCCGGCTTTCGGTGGAAATGACGTCGCCGAATTCCGGTGCGTTGACCGGCCCGACATGGGCGAGCGCGGTGAGGTCGCCATTGGCGACCTGATAGAGGCCGATCTCGCTGGTCTCGACGCTGCCGAGGAAGACCCCGGGCTCGGATTTATCGAGCTTGACGGTCAAGGTCTTGCCGGACGGGGTGATGATCTGCGCGGGGCCGGGATCGTCGGCCATCGTCTGGCGGCGGATTTCCAGCACCATGCCACGGCCGTCGGCGGTCAGCCGCTCTTCCTCGAGCTCAGGCTCCTTCATCAGCCAGTGGGCGATGCGCCGGTAGAGCTGGACATGCGGGCCGCCGCCCTCGAAGCCGCGCGCCCACAGCCAGCCCTGATCGGACAGCAGCATGCCGACGCGGCCTTCGCCCTTGCGGTCGAGCAACAGCAGCGGCCGGTTGTCGGCGCCCTTCATCACCACTGCGCCTTCGGGGTTCTGCACGCCGATGGTGCGGAACCAGCGGCTCCAGTGCGGCGGCTCGGTGGCGGAGCCATCCAGCCCACGCGTCACCGGGTGGCGCTGGCCGAGTTCGGTGAGGCGCGGATAGAAGGCCTTGTCGACCACCTCGCCGGTCGGCATCGCCGGCAGGGCGGACATCAGCGGCGTGCGCGCGATCGAGCTTTCGCCGGCATATTCGGGGCCGGCCGCGATCAGCAGCGCGCCGCCCTTTTCGACATATTCGGAGATGTAGTCGTAATAGAGGATCGGCAGCACGTCGCGGTGCTGGTAGCGGTCGAAAATGATGAGGTCGAAATCCTTGATCTTCTCGACGAACAGTTCGCGGGTCGGGAAGGCGATCAGCGACAATTCGTTGATCGGCGTGCCGTCCTGCTTTTCCGGCGGCCGCAGGATGGTGAAATGGACGAGATCGACCGAGGCGTCGGATTTCAGCAGGTTGCGCCAGGTGCGTTCGCCGGCATGCGGCTCGCCGGAGACGAGCAGCACGCGCAGATTCTCGCGAATGCCGTCGATGAGCGCGATGGCGCGGTTGTTGGTGTCGGTCAGTTCGCCCGGTTCGCGGTCGATGGCGAGTTCGACGATGTTGCGCCCGGCACCCGGAATGGTCACCTGCAGCGGCATCGCCTGGCCAACGGTGGCGTGCTCGACCGCGACCTGTTCGCCATTGACCGAGACGCGCACATCGACCGGGCCGGTCTCGTTTTCGGTCGAGATGACGCGGTAGGTCATGTCGAGCGGCTTGCCGACAAGGCCGAAGCGCGGCGCGTTCTCGAAGCGGATGCGGCGGTCCTTTTCGTGGTCGTTGCCGGTGATCAGGGCATGCAGCGGGGCGTTGAAATCGGGCGCGGCCGGGGGGGCGTCATGGACCTCGCCGTCGGTGATCATGATGGCGCCGCCGATGCGCGACGGCGGCACGTCGCGGAAGGCGCCCTCGAGCGCGCCGAACAGCCGTGTCTCGGTGCGCTCCTCGGCGGCTTCGGATTTACCCGCTTCGACGACGCGCACGTCGAACTGCTTGAAGCGGCCAAGACGCTGCTGCAGCCCGGCCAGTGCCTCGTCGGTCTGCTTGGTGCGGTCGCCGATATCCTGGCTCTGGCTACGGTCGACAATCAGCGCGACGACGCTTTTCAGCGGCTCGCGCTCCTCGTTGAGGAACACCGGGTTGAACAGGGCGGCGGCGAGCGCCAGAAGGGCGACGAAGCGGAAGACCGAGCCGCGCTGGCGAAACCACAGGCCGACAAGCGCCAGCAGCGCCAGCGGCACCAGCGCCAAGGCCAGCAGGGGCCAGGAGATCAGCGGTTCGAAGGAGATCGACCAGTTCATCCCTTACCCTCCCCTTTGTGGGGAGGGTTTATCCGAGACCGGAGGGCACCAAACAAACTCATCTTACTGCCCCAGCCGTTCGAGCAGGATGGGCACGTGCACCTGGTCGGATTTGTAGTTGCCGGTCAGCATGTACATCATGATGTTGACGCCGGCGCGCAGCGCGTAGATGCGCTGCATCGGGTCTGCCGGCACGGTCGGAAGCAGCGCATCGCCGTTCTCGTCGACCGCCCAGGCGCCAGCGAAATCATTGGCAGTGATCATGATCGGCGAGACGCCATCGCCGGTGCGCACCGGCCGGTTCTCGGCGTTGCTGGCGTCGAGCGAGGCCTCGACCCAGAGCGGGCTGCCGGCGAAGCGGCCGGGGAATTCGGGCAGGATGAAGAAGGATTTGGTCAGCACGTGGTCGGACGGTACCGGTTCCAGCGGCGGCACGTTGAGGTTGCCGAGGATGTCGCGCAGCCGCTCCGTCGCCGGGCTGGTCGAATCGGCGCCGATGCCGTTGGCGAACTGGTCGCGGGTGTCGAACAGCACCGTGCCGCCTTGCTGCATATAGGCGTCGACGCGGGCGATCGCGGCCTGGCTGGGCATCGGTGCGGCCGGATCGATCGGCCAGTAGATCAGCGGATAGAACGACAACTCGTCCCTCGAGATGTCGACGCCGGCCGGCTCGCCCGGTTCCAGTGCCGTCTTCTCGACCAGAAAGCGCGTCAGGCCCTCGAGCCCGGCGCGGCTGATCGAATCGTCGCCCGGCACGCCGGTCAGCACATAGGCGATGCGGGTCTTCGAAATCGCCTCGATGGCAATTTCGTCACCCGGCTTGGCGTCGTCGGCGCGGGCAAGGTCGGCATGACCGAACAAGGCACCGAGCGCAATCAGGACGACGGCGGCGCTTGTCACGGCACCGGCGCGGCGCGGCCGGCGTGAAAACAGGCCACCCATCCAGAACACCGCCAGCGTATCAAGCAGCATCAGCACCAGGGCGGCCGCGACCAGCGTGCCTTTCAAATTGCGCGATTCGTCAAAGGCATACTGGATCGAGGTGACTGGAACAGTGATTCGCGGGCGCACCAGGGGCGCCAACTTGCTGTCGGTTTCCAGCAGATTGTGGGCAAATACACCCGTCTCGGAACCATAGAGACCGGGCGGGTTTTCAAAAGTCACCGGCAGCGCGCCAGCGCCCGGTACAAGCGGCCGCGCGTCCGGCGTCGGCGGCACCAGCGAGCCGTCGGCTGCAATCATGCGATAGGGCGCCAGCGACGCCGCGGCGGCTTCGGCATTGGCGATGGCCGCGCCCTGGTTGCGCGACAGCTGCACGATGCGGCGCAGCATCTCGACGAAGCTGCCAGAGATCGGCAGGTTCGACCAGGTTGCCTCAGGGGTGACGTGGAACAGCACCAGCGTGCCCTTGCCTTTCTTCAGTCCGGTGACCAACGGCGTGCCGTCGGCAAGGGCCGCCCAGGTGCGCTCGACGATATCGGGTGTCGGCTCGGCCAGCACCTGCCTGCTGACGGTGACCTCGGTCGGGGGCGCCAGATCGGCGAACGGGCCGGCCTTGGGGAATTCGGTGACAGGCTGCGGCGACGTCCATGATAGCGCGCCGCCGAGCGAACGCTCGCCGGTGCGAAGGCGGACCGGCAGCAGATCGTCGTCATCGCCCGCAGTAGCCAGCCGCGAACCGGCGAAACGCACCAGCGTGCCGCCATTGTCGACCCAATCGACAAGCCTCTGCCGGACTTGTCCGGGAATGGTGCCGATATCTGCCATGACGATCATCGCGGGCTTCTGGTCGAGGATCTGCGGGATGGCGTCGGCAAGATCGGCGCTGGAGGGTTCGACCAGATCGGCGAATGGCTGCAGCGCCCGCCTGATGTAGTAGAGCGGCGACAAAAGCGGCTGTGCCTGGTCGGCCTCGGCCTGCGACAATAGACCGACGCGCCGCCGCTTGGAGCTTTCGTCGAGCACGCGGACCGCACCGGCCTGCCGCTCGCCGTCGAGCGCGATGGATGCGAAGTCGTTGCGCAGCTCGAACGGCACCGCCATGGTGCCGGTGGCGGTGGTTTCGCCAGGCGAAAAGGTCAGCGTAGCATCGGCGATGCGGCGGCCCTTGTCATCGAAGGCGCCGGCGGTGACCTGAGCCGGGGCAGGGTCGCCCGGCGCGCGGATGGCGGTCAGTGCAAAGCCGTCGACCTGGTTGTCGGCGGTGGTCAGGCCGGTCAGCGACAGCCTGTCTGCGGTTGCCCAGACGACACGGGTGGCATTTTTCGACAAAAGTGTGTTGAAGGCGGCTTCATCGCCTTTTGCCGCCAGGCCGTCGGCAAGCACGGCGACACTGGCCCCGGGCAAGGTCTCCAGCACGCCGGCGACGCGGGCATAGACGGCGGGCCGGTCGGTCGGGATCGGCCGCGGCTTGGCGGCACGCAGCCGGTCAAGGGCGGTGGCGGCATCGAACGGCCCGATCTCGGCATTGGCCTTTTCGGCGGTGAAGGCGATGACGACCGGCACGCCGTTGGAGCCGGCGTCGTTGATCAGCCGCTCGGCGGTGGCGACGCGTTTGCCCCAGTCGGCGGCACTTGCCCAGTCATTGTCGATGACGAGCGCAAGCGCTGCACCCTCGGCCGGCAGCTTTTCGCGCGGATTGAAGACCGGGTCGGCCAATGCGGCGACGATGAGGGCCGCCATCAAGAGCCTGAGCAGCGTCAGCCACCACGGACTCTGCTGCGGCGTCTCCTCGCGCTTCAGCACGCGGGCCAGGATCTTCAGCGGCGGGAAGATTTCGGTCTGCGGCTTGGGCGGCGTCAGCCTGAGCAGCCACCAGATCACCGGCAGTGCCAGGAGGCCCCACAGCACCATGGGGGCGCCAAAGGAAAGCGGCAGCCAACTCATGCGACAGCCTTTCCTGGCCGATCGCCACCGGCGATCGTGCCGGCACGACCGTCAGCGGTCGGCCTGACCGAGGGGCCATCAGTGGTCATCGCCATGTGCAGCCGCACCAGCGCGTCGGAAGCCAGCCGATCGGTGTGGTTGACGGTAAAGCTCCAGCCAAGCCGTTTGCACCAGGCTGCCAGTTCGTGGCGTCGGGCGGCGTAGAGCAGGCGATACTCATCCCCCAGCATTTCGGCGCGGCCGGCGGTCAGCTTGTCGCCGGTCTCAGGATCGGTGAACTCGGTTCGGCCAGCATAGGGGAAGGTCTCCTCGGCCGGGTCGGCGACCTCGATCAGGTGGGCACGTACGCCGTGGCGGGCCAGCACGTCGAGCCAGGCCATCGTCTCTTCGACGGGATCGAGGAAATCGCTGACGATGACGATGTCGCAGAAGCGCCTGATATCGGACAAATCGGGTTTTGCCGGCAAATCGCCGGCATGCATCAACTGGGCGGCGATGCGTTCGGCGCCGTTGCGGGCGGTGAACGGATCGGTGAGGCCCGGCCAGGCGATGCGCTCGCCGCTGCGCGACAACAGCTCGGCCATGGCCAGCGCCAGCACCAGCGCGCGCGATTGCTTGGAAACGCTGGCGCCGGTCGATTTGTAGAGCATCGACGGCGAGGGGTCGGCCCACAGCCAGACGGTATGGGCGGCTTCCCATTCGCGGTCGCGCACATAGGTGTGGTCGTCGCGGGCCGAGCGGCGCCAGTCGATGCGCGAGGAATCGCCCTCGACATAGGGCCGGAACTGCCAGAAATTCTCGCCGATGCCGCGCTTGCGGCGGCCGTGCCAGCCGGCGATCACGGTGTTGACGATGCGCCGCGCCTCGACCAGCAGGTCTGGCACAAGCGAGGCCCGCAACCGGCCACGGGCGAGCGCGTCACGCGTCGCTGCCGGAGCCTGGACCTCGCCGATGCGCGGCATCAAATCCCTTTCACGAGTTTCGCCACCACGTCACGCACGCTGGTGCCTTCGGCGCGGGCGGCGAAGGTCAGCGCCATGCGATGCTGCAGCACCGGCTCGGCCAGCGCACGCACGTCGTCGACCGAGGGCGCCAGCCGTCCGTCGTAAAGCGCGCGCGCCCTTGTGCACAGCATCAGCGCCTGGCTGGCGCGAGGGCCGGGGCCCCACGCGACGTTCTTGTCGGTTTCGGCGTTGCCTTGGCCGGGACGCGCCGAGCGCACCAGCGTCAGGATCGCTTCGACGACGCTTTCCGGCACCGGCATGCGGCGGATCAGCGTCTGGATTTCCTTCAGCCGCACCGGCTGCAGCACGTTCTGGGCTTTCGCGTCCTCGATGCCGGTGGTTTCCAGAAGGATGCGGCGCTCGGCCTCGATTTCTGGATAGAGGATGTCGACCTGCATCAGGAAACGGTCGAGCTGCGCCTCGGGCAGGGGATAGGTGCCTTCCTGCTCGAGCGGGTTCTGCGTTGCCAGCACATGGAAGGGCGCCGGCAGGTCGTAGCGGGCGCCGGCAATGGTGACGTGGTATTCCTGCATGGCCTGCAGCAGCGCCGACTGGGTGCGCGGCGAGGCGCGGTTGATCTCGTCGGCCATCAGAAGCTGGGCGAAGATCGGCCCGGAGATGAAGCGAAAGGCCCGCTTGCCGGTCTCGTCCTGCTCCATCACCTCGGAGCCGAGGATATCGGACGGCATCAGGTCCGGGGTGAACTGGATGCGGCGCGAATCGAGGCCGAGCACGATGCCAAGTGTTTCGACCAGCTTGGTCTTGGCGAGGCCCGGCACGCCGACCAAAAGCGCATGTCCACCGGCCAGCAGCGCCACCAGCGTACGCTCGACGACGCTTTCCTGTCCGAAGATGACCCGGCCGACCCCGTCGCGGATCCGGGAGATGTCGGCAAGCGCCTTTTCGGCCTCGGCGATCATGTCCTTTTCGCTGATCGGGCTTTCCTTGACCATCACGCTCATGCCGCATCGATCCTTGTGGTTGGAATACCATGGCTGGAACAACGGCTGCACCATACCATAAGTTGCCGCGATTCGGCCTCGCGTGGCGCCTATGTCGAAACTTAAATCACAGACTTAGGCTGACAAGCGGAACAACAGTGACTATTTCGTGACCATGACGGGACCCTTGGTACATCGTGAAGAAAGCCTGACTGGTGCCACCGAGGCGCGTGGCCTCGAGGCACTCATCTCGCGCGCCGCCCGTGCCGGCAAGGGCGCGGCACCCGTCGAACGCTGGAATCCCGACTTCTGCGGCGATCTGGACATGGAGATCAAGTCCGACGGCACCTGGTTCTATCTGGGCACGCCGATCGGGCGCATGCCGCTGGTGCAGCTTTTCTCCTCGGTGCTGCGCAAGGACGCCGATGGCAGGACCTATCTGGTGACACCGGTGGAAAAGGTCGGCATCCGCGTCGCCGATGCGCCGTTCATCGCCGTCGAAATGGACGTTTCGGGTAGCGGCGAAGCGCAGACCATCACCTTCCGCACCAATGTCGGCGATGTCGTCGAGGCCGGGCCGGAACGGCCGCTGCGCTTTGTCGACGAGAACGAGACCGGCGGATTGAAGCCCTATGTGCTGGTGCGTGGCCGTCTGGAGGCGCTGGTGGCGCGGCCGGTGATGTATGAACTGGTCGGGCATTGCGAGGAGGTCGAGATCGGCGGCGAGACGATGTTCGCGGTGCGCTCCAAGGGCGCCGTGTTCCCGATCATGCCGGCGGACCAGTTGAAGCGGCTGAGCGCGTGATGGACCAGGTGACGCCGGCGCCGTTTTCATCCGCGGATTTTCGCGCGCGTTTTGCCGTGCAGCCCGATGCGCATGCAGGCGACGATTATGGCGATCATCGCTTTAACCCCGGCCATCCGCGCCTCAATCAGGGCATGGCGCTGCGCAATGCCGCGGTGCTGATCCCGGTGGTCGATCATGAGGGCGATGCGACGGTTCTCCTGACCAAACGGGCCGAAAAGCTGCGCAGCCATTCGGGGCAGGTGGCATTTCCGGGCGGCACAATCGATCCGACCGATCCGAGCCCTGAGGCTGCGGCGCTGCGCGAGACCTTCGAGGAGATCGGGCTTGGCCGAGACCGCATCGAGATCATCGGCCGCATGCCCGACTATGTGGCCGGCAGCGGCTACCGCATCGCGCCGGTGCTGGGCATCGTGCTGCCCGGTTTCCAACTGACGCTCAACGCCGACGAGGTCGACGCCGCTTTCGAAGTGCCCCTGCGCTTCTTGATGGACCCGGCCAACCACAAGCGCGACAGCCGTATGTGGAACGATCTCGAATGGTTCTTCTACGACATGCCTTACGGCGAACGGCGCATCTGGGGCGTCACCGCCGGCATCATCCGTACCCTCTATGAAAGGCTTTATGCGTGAGTGTCTCGATCGCGGACAGGGCCGACTGGCTCGGCGACAAGCATCTGCAGCGCCTGCTGTTCGCACTGGCCGAAGGCGGTGAAGAGGCGCGAGTCGCAGGCGGCGCGGTGCGCAACACGCTGATGGGCCAGCCGGTCGCCGACATCGACATCGCCACCACCTGCCTGCCGGAGGAAACCCTCCGCCGCGCCGAAGCGGAAGGGTTCAAGGCGGTGCCAACCGGCATCGAGCATGGGACAATCACCGTGGTTGCCGGCGGAAAACCTTATGAAATCACCACCTTGCGCGCTGATATCGAGACCGACGGGCGGCGCGCGAAAGTGTCGTTCGGGCGCGACTGGAAGCTCGATGCCGAGCGGCGCGACTTCACCATCAACGCGCTCTATGCCGGGGCCGATGGCAAGGTGGTCGACCTGGTTGACGGCATTGCCGACATCGAGGCGCGCCGGCTGCGATTCATCGGCGACCCGGAAGCGCGCATTCGCGAAGACTACCTGCGCATCCTGCGCTTCTTCCGCTTCTTCGCCTGGTACGGCGACGGGCGGCCGGACGCCGAAGGGCTGAAAGCCTGTGCCCGGCTTAAGGAAGGGCTGGCCCAGCTTTCGTCCGAGCGAATCTGGTCGGAACTGAAGAAACTTTTGTCGGCGCCCGATCCGTCACGCGCGCTGCTCTGGATGCGGCAGGCAGGTGTCTTGACCGCAGCGCTGCCGGAAAGCGAGAAATGGGGCATCGATGCCATCCATGGGTTGGCCAAGGCCGGGAAGGATCTGGGCTGGGCACCCGACCCGCTGCTCAGACTGGAAGCGATCGTGCCGCCCGATGCCGCTCGCATGAAGACGCTCGCCGAGCGGCTCAAACTCTCGACCGCCGAAGCGGATCGCCTGCGTCACTGGGCGCTTGCCAGCGCCGTCGAGCCGAAGACGACCGAGGGCGAACTGGCGAAAAGGCTCTATCGCGGTGACCGGCAGGGGTTTGTCGACCGTCTGCGGCTGTCGCTTGCGGCAGCCAGGGTGCGCGCCGTCGAGGACAATGAGGCGCTGCTCGAAGCCGGTGGTTTTTCGCGCCTGCTTGCCTTCGCCACCAAATGGGAAAAGCCGTTATTTCCGCTGAAAGGTGCCGATCTGACGGCGCTCGGCGCAACTCCGGGGCCGAAACTGGGCGAAATCCTCAGGAATCTTGAAGCGGAATGGGTCGAAGCCGGGTTTACCCCTAATCGCGACGCGCTCCTCAAGCGCGCCGCCGAAGCCTTGAAGGCCGGGTAGATCAGGCCGCGTCGCGGGTCTTTTCGATGCGCGAGCGGATCGCCTCGATCATCGTCTCGCGGATGACCGTCTCGCCATGCGTCTCGCGCATGTGCTCGACGGCACGGCGCATGACCTCGGCCTCCTCGTCGGCACGCGTGTGCCAGTCACAGCCGGGCACGAGCGACCCGCAGTGAAATTCCTTCATGAGATTTCTCCTTTTCCTCCGTGGAGCCCGAGGCTCCGGCACTTTTTTGGCTGACGGTCCAAATCCGAGATCGGATCCTGGGGCCGCGAGCGGGAGAAGCATAACACAGGTAGAGTGGCATTGGTTGCAGTCAACGGCGAAAAGGCGGAGCAGGCGCTGCTCCGCCCTCTTACGCTACCCCCAAACAGGACCGGATATCGTCTCATCCTGCTCTGGCGGGCAAGCCATCATTTTGCGACCTTGACGGCCTCGGCGACCTTGTTCTTGCCCTTCATATCCCATGAGACGCGGACCTTTTCACCGACCGTCAGGCCAGGATCCTTGAAGGTTTTGGGAAGCGTAAAAGACGATCCATCATCGAGGACCAGGCTCATGGCCGTCGTGTCAAAGGTCTTGATCGTTCCGGTGGTGTGCTTGACGGCGGCGAATGCCACTGAACCGGAAGCGAGAAGGGCAGCGGCGGCAGCCGAAACAATGATCTTGCGCATTGCGAAGTACTCCTGGAAGGCGGGTATCTTTTTGACGAAGATGTCCCGCATCGTCTTGGGCCGTCCGGTCGCGTCGGGTCGCGGCTCGCTTTGTCTTGACGCAATTCCCGTCGGAAAGCCGTTTCGCACTTTCCTGGAATTGCGCGCAGGCGAGCCGCCGGCGCTTCCCGACCCGGCGCCACAAATAGACTAGTCTTTTCAATAGCCTATTAGACGAAAAAGAAATTTTTCGCCGCACCGTGTGCCACATTCCATGCCCATTTCGAGCGAATGGGACATCAATGCGGCTCACGCCGGGCTCACCATTTTGTTACGGCCAGCGGACCTCGGGTGGCAGGCTGGAAAGGATGGACGCGACATTGCCGCCGGTCTTCAGTCCGAAGATGGTGCCGCGATCGTGAAGCAGATTGAATTCGACATAGCGGCCGCGGCGGATGAGCTGTTCGTCGCGGTCGCCATCGGTCCAGTTCTCGTTGAAGTTGGCGCGCACGAGGTGGCCGTAGACGACGAGAAAAGAGCGGCCGACATCCTGGACGAAGTTGAAATCGGCATTCCAGCCGCCTTTGTCCTCGCCCGAATGCAGCCAGTCGAAGAAGATGCCGCCGGTGCCGCGCGGCTCGTTGCGGTGCGACAGATAGAAATACTCGTCGCACCAGGCCTTGTATTTCGGGTAATCGGCGACGTCGGCGTTCTTCTCGCAAGCGAATTGCATGGCGCGGTGGAAGGCTACCGTGTCGGGGTCGTCCTGCGTGCGGCGGCTGTCGAGCACCGGCGTTAGATCGGCGCCGCCGCCGAACCATTGGCGAGATGTGACCACCATGCGCGTGTTCATGTGCACGGCCGGAACGTTTGGGTTCCAGGGATGCGCGATCAGCGAAATGCCAGATGCCCAAAAGCGCGGGTCTTCCTCGGCGCCCGGCATCTGCTTCCTGAATTCGGGTGAGAACTCGCCGTGGACGGTCGAGGTGTGGACGCCGACCTTTTCGAAGACGCGGCCGTGCATCATCGACATGGTGCCGCCGCCGCCGCGCCCCTCGTCACGTTCCCATGGCGTCTTTTCGAAGCGGCCGGGCGACCACGAGGCCAGCGGCCCGCCAAGATCCTGCTCGATCTGCTCGAAGGTGGCGCAGATGCGTTCGCGCAGCGCCTCGAACCACAGCCTTGCCTTCATCTTCTTCTGTTCGATGTCGGCGGGCAGGCCTGCCGGTATTTCTGGTCGTTCCAAGTGCCGTCTCCGGTTGGGGCGGCGAGTCCCACAAATGACTCGTCTTTTGCCGGCGCGATCCCTAATCTCTTAAGGGCAAGGGTCAAGTCACTTTGGTTTTGCGCATGATCCTTTCCGAAACTCGATTCCGATTTCGGGGTCATGCGCCAGGTGCAAGGAGTTGTTTCGTGCGCACCCCGGCAAGACCGCCGCTGGATGGCCTGAAGAAAAGGCTCGACCAAAGCCGTGCCGAGCGTGTTCGTGTGCCGCGCGACGGTTTCCTGCGCGAGACCTTCGTGCTGCCGCGCTCCGATGCGCGGCTCAAGGCCAAGGAATGGTTCGAGCGCTTTCCCAAGCAGGCCTACTGGACCGAGATCGAAAGCTGGTTCGAGCGGCCGGGCGACTTGATTGAGTTCACCATCAGGCGCTTGCCTGCGGCTGACTAGGATGTCCTCGAGAGAGGCGGAGCAACCAGCCTTCTTGCCCCTGTCCCCTCGCGCGCCAGCCGGTCGCCCTTGTTACGCAGCGGGCATTTGTCGATCGACATGCAGCCGCAGCCGATGCAGTCGGTCAGCCCGTCGCGCAGTTTCTTCAACTGGGCGATCTTGTGATCGAGCCCGTCGCGCCAGGCGGTCGACAAAAGGTTCCAGTCATCGCGCGTCGGCGTGCGGCCTTCTGGCAGCGATGCCAGGGCTTCACCGATCTCGGCCAGCGAAATGCCGACCTCCTGCGCCACCTTGATGATCGCCACGCGCCGCAGCACGTCACGGCCGTAGCGGCGCTGATTTCCCGCCGTGCGGTGGCTGCGGATCAGGCCGCGGGCCTCATAGAAATGCAATGCCGACACCGCCACACCGCTGCGCATGGCGACCTGGCCGACCGTTAATTCCGTTATCGGTGCCATTCCTGATTTTCCCGCTTGACCTCAAGTTAAGCTGAGCTTGTAGCGAAGAAACCCGGGGTCTGCAAACGAAGGAGAAGGCGATGTGTGCCTGGGTAAGAATGAGTGGAGAAACCACTGTCGTCGGCGGCGGCAAGCATGGTGTTGTCGATGGGTTGCGGATCCTATCCGAGTTGCCGGATGGCTTCGCCCGCCGCCATGGCGACCGAAAGCGCGACATTGATGCTGCGCGCCGTGCCCTGCATGGGGATGGTCAGCCGCGCATCCGCCGCCTGATGGACAGGATCCGGCACGCCTGCGGATTCGCGACCGAACAGCAGAATGTCGCCTTCGGCGAAGGTGAAGTCGGTGTAGGCCGTCGTCGCTTTGGTCGACAGCAGCACCAGCCGGTGCGAACCAGCCTTGCGCCGTTCCTCGAAGGCGTGCCAGTCGACATGCCGGGTCAGGGCAGCCATTTCGAGGTAGTCCATGCCGGCTCGTTTGAGCGCTTTGTCGGAGAGCGGAAATCCGGCCGGTTCGATGATGTCGACGCCAAGTCCGAGGCAAGCGGCGAAGCGCAGGATTGTCCCGGTGTTGCCGGCGATATCCGGCTGGTAGAGCGCGATGCGGAGACGACAGTTCATTTCCGCGTCTTTCTAATAAGTGGCAAATCGGCCACAGCGGGCTCGCGGTTTTGGAAATTGCTGGACCTGCGGGTGGCCATTTTCTGCGAAGTCGGGTATGTCAGCTCCATTGTCAACCCGAACCGATGGAGGGGTAATTCATGATGACCATGCACATCCAGCGCCCCTCTTATGGGCTTACCTGCCTGCCGGCGGTTTCGGTACGACGATTCTCCTGACTCTCTAAGACTTGATCGCACCGATTCCCGCCGAAACGATTTTTCGGCTCTCGAAGGAATCCTGCGATGTTTTCAAAAAGTCAAAAGGGCTAAACGCCCCAACTGAAGCTGTCCGGACCGATGCTTGTCGTGTCCGGACCGATGCTTATCGTGTCCAGACCGACGCAAAGCGCGCCTCCGGCCGAATGCCGGCGGACGATATTGCTTCGCCTTTTTATCTCGATTTTCACACGGAGGACGGACCGATGTTCGATCCCTATAGAATACCTGGCTCGAGGAGCCTGCATATCCACCGACTGCCGACCTGGGCGCTGCTGATCGGCGACACCTATTCGTCTGCGGTTCACGCCGAGGTTCGCCGCCGGCCGCATCGCGGCATGCTGCCGGATGTCGATTTTTCGCGCGCGGTTCCCGATCCGAGCCGCCCGTCGCTGGTGCGCCGGATCATCCGGCTGGTCAGGCCGGGCGCGAAAAACCGGGCTGGCGGCACCGTGTCGTCAGGATCGGCTGGCGCAGCTGTCGGCGAAAAGCCCGCGAGCCCCTATATTGCACGAGGCATGGCCGACGGTCCGGGTGATTCCAGACCGTCGGCCCTTGATGCCATGGGTACCGGGGATTTCGTACGCTCACGTGCCGCGTAAGCGGCAAACACATTTCACAGGCATAACCTATGTTGTTGTTTAGCTGGTTTGAAAAAAGGCTCGATCCGTTCCCCGCAGCGGAACCGGTCGAGCCGCCCAAGACGCTGGTTGCCTTCTGCCTGCATTATACGCGCGGCGCATGGCCTTATATCCTTTTCGACGCGGTGCTGGTGACGGCCATCGCGATCGCCGAAGTATGGATGTTCGGCTTCCTCGGCCGCATCGTCGACTGGCTGTCGGGGCAGAATCGCGAAACCTTCCTGCAGACGGAAGCCTGGAAGCTCGCCGGCATGGCCTTCATCGTGCTGTTCGCGCTGCCGGGCACGGTATGGCTGCATTCGTTTCTCAACCAGCAGACGCTGATGGGCAATTATCCCATGCGCATCCGCTGGCAGGTGCACCGCTATCTGCTCAAGCAGTCGATGAGTTTCTACCAGGACGAGTTCGCCGGCCGCATCGCGACAAAGCTGATGCAGACGGCTCTCGCCGTGCGCGAATGCGTCATCAAGGTGATCGACGTCCTGAACTACGTTATCGTCTATTTCCTCGGCATGCTGCTCATCGTCGGCTCGGCCGACTGGCGGCTGGCCGCGCCGCTCGGCGTCTGGCTGGTCGGCTATATCCTTTTGCTGCGGTTTTTCATTCCCCGGCTGGGCAAGGTTGGCGAGGAACAGGCCAATGCGCGCTCGATCATGACGGGCCGTGTCGTCGACAGCTACTCCAACATCCAGACGGTCAAGCTGTTCAGCCATGCACGCCGCGAAGCGTCATTCGCCAAAGACGGCATGTCCGGCTTTCTCGAAACGGTCTACCGGTCGATGCGGCTGGTGACAGTGCTTTTTGGCTCGCTTTACATCCTAAATGCATTGCTCTTGTTCTCTGTCACCGCGATGGCGTTGTGGCTGTGGCTGGGGCAAGCAGTGACGATCGGCGCGGTCGCCGTGGTCATCGGCCTTGTGCTCAGGATGTGGGGGATGTCGCAATGGATCATGTGGGAAATGTCGGGCCTGTTCGAGAACATCGGCACGGTGCAGGACGGCATCGCCTCAATCTCGCTGCCGCGCCTTGTCGAGGACAGGCCGGACGCGAAGGAGATCAGCGTTTCCAGGGGTGAGATCCGCTTTGAGGACATTCGCTTCCACTACGGCAAGCAGAAGGGTGTGATTGAAGGCCTGTCGCTGGCGGTGAAACCGGGCGAGAAGGTCGGCATCGTCGGCCGTTCCGGCGCCGGCAAGTCGACGCTGGTCAACCTGTTGCTGCGCTTCTACGACCTCGAAGCCGGGCAGATATTGATCGACGGCCAGGAGATCGCCGGTGTGAAGCAGGATTCGCTGCGTGCGCAGATCGGCATGGTCACGCAGGACACCTCGCTGCTGCATCGTTCGGTGCGCGAGAACATCCTTTATGGCCGGCCCGATGCCACCGACGAGATGCTTGTCGAGGCGGCGCGCCGCGCCGAGGCGCTGGATTTCATCGGCGGGCTTTCGGATGCCAGCGGCCGCAAGGGCTTCGATGCCCATGTCGGTGACCGCGGCGTCAAATTGTCCGGCGGCCAGCGGCAACGCGTCGCCATTGCTCGCGTTATGTTGAAGGACGCACCTATACTTATCCTTGACGAAGCGACTTCGGCGCTTGATTCCGAAGCCGAGGCGGCGATCCAAGAGAATCTCTACAAGCTCATGCAAGGCAAAACCGTCATCGCCATAGCGCACCGGCTGTCGACCATCGCGGCGATGGACAGGCTGGTGGTGATGGACAAGGGTCGTGTCATCGAGGAAGGTTCGCACGAGGAACTCGTCGCCAAGGGCGGGCTCTACGCGCAGCTCTGGCAGCGCCAGTCGGGCGGGTTCCTGCTTGAGGACGGTCCCGCCGACGCCGCCAACGACGCACTTGCAAAGGGGCAAGCCGCAGAATGATGGCCGCCGCATGATGACAGCCGTCTATCGCTGGTTCGAGAACTGGGTCTATCCGTTCAGGGAGCCAGCGAATCTTCGGCCACCGACCAGCGTCGGCGGCTTTCTCTGGCACTATGTCGGCCAGGCGAAGTTCGCCTTCTTCGCCATGCTGGTCATCGGCGGCATCGCGCCGCTGGTCGAGGCCGGCCTGTTCTACTTCGTCGGGCGGCTGGTCGATATTCTCGACCAGCTTCCCGCCGAGCGCAGTTGGCACGCACTGTGGGCCGCCGCAGGCCCTGAACTGGTTTTCATGGCCGTGGTGGTGCTGGTCATCCGCACCGTCGTCGTCGGCCTTTCGGCGCTGGTCGACGAACAGACGATCACGCCCGGCTTCTACAATCTGGTGCGCTGGCAGGCGCACCGGCATGTCTCGCGCCAGTCCTACGCCTTCTTCCAGAACGATTTCGCCGGCCGCATCGCAACAAAGGTCTGGCAGGCGGGCCAGGCCACCGGCGACCTGATGGAAAGCTTCATCGAGGTCGTCTGGTTCATGATCGTCTATACGGTGACGACGCTGGCGCTGGTCGCAGGCCTCGATCTCAGGCTGGCGGTGCTGGTGGTGATCTGGATTTCCGCTTTCGCTTGGCTGGCCAAGCTCTATCTGCCGGCAATCCGCAAGCATGCCGAGGAAACAGCCGAGGCCGGCTCGATGATCACCGGCCGCATTGTCGATTCCTATTCCAACGTGCAGACGCTGAAACTGTTCTCGGCCGATGGCGACGACCGCTACATCAGGAACGGTTTCGACATCTACCTCGACGCATTGCGCCCGTTCACCCGCCGGCTGACCGGCGTGCGCATGGCGCTGACGACGCTGTCGGGCATCATGATCACGGCGATCGGCTGTTTTGCCGTCTATCTCTGGGTCGAGGGCTCGATCACCGTCGGCGCTGTCGCCTTCACCCTGTCGCTGGTGCTGCGGCTCAACATGCTGCTTGGCCGGCTGATGATGCAGCTCAACAGCATCTTGCGAAACCTCGGCGTGCTGGAGAACTCCAAGGCGCTGATTTCGCAGCCGCTCGGCCTCACGGATGCGCCCGACGCCAAGGAACTCGTGGTGGCAGGCGGGCGTATCGAGGTGAAGAACGTCGAGTTCCATTACGGCAAAGGTTTCGGCGTACTGAACGGCATCGACCTTGTCGTCAAGCCGGGCGAGAAGGTCGGGCTGGTCGGACCGTCTGGCGCGGGCAAGACGACCCTCGCCAATCTGATCCTGCGGCTCTACGATCTGGAGAGCGGGTCGATCACCATCGATGGCCAGGATGTCGCCAAAGTCACGCAAAATTCGCTGCGCGCCAATATCGGCGTCGTCAGCCAGGACACGGCGCTGTTCCACCGTTCGCTGCGCGACAACATCAAGCTCGGCATGCCTGACGCGACCGATGCGGAGGTGATCGCGGCGGCGAAAAAGGCCGAGGCGCACGAGTTCATCCTGACCTTGCGCGACAACAGGGACCGCGCCGGCTACGAGGCCTTTGTCGGCGAGCGCGGCGTCAAACTGTCGGGCGGCCAGCGCCAGCGCGTGGCGATCGCCCGTGTCTTCCTGAAGGACGCGCCGATCCTGATCCTCGACGAGGCGACCTCGGCGCTCGATTCGGATATCGAGGCGGCAATCCAGGAGAATCTGACGCGGCTGATGGAGAACAAGACGGTCATCGCCATCGCCCACCGGCTGTCGACGATCGCAGCACTCGACCGGCTGGTGGTGCTCGACGGCGGCCGCATCGTCGAGCAAGGCACGCATGACCAGCTGGTGGCGCTCGACGGGCTCTATGCGCGGCTGTGGAAGCGGCAGTCCGGCGGTTTTCTCTATCACGAGGACAGCGTGCTCGAAGAGACGCGGCCTGCGGAGTAGGGCATGGTTGGATCGGCAGAGGTCATTCCAGAGATCGGCCCCGGAGTGAGCTATGTGCTCAAGCGGCTCCGGCCAACCACGCCGGCCTTCGACGCGCTGAAGCAGGAAAGCCGGTTTGGGGGCTACTGGATGCTGGTGCGCCTGGCGGATGGCTGGGCTAGCGGCCGTAACAAGTTCTTGAAGCGCGGCGAGGCACTCTACGGAGCCTGGAATGGCCGGGAACTCGCCGGCGTGTGCGGGCTGAACATCGATCCCTATTTCGAGGCCAGGGGCCACGGCCGGGTCCGGCACCTGTTCGTCAGTGCGCGCCACCGTCGCAACGGTCTTGGCCGGATGCTGGTCGAGACCGTTATCGACAGGGCACGTCACCATTTCGCCGTGCTGAACACCCGCGCGCCGCAAGAAGCCTTCGGTTTCTACGAACGGCTTGGCTTTCAGCGCGTGGAAGGCGAAGAATTCGTCACACACCGCATGGTCTTCGGGAAAGGAAGCTGAAATGTCCTTGCGTCCGCCATCTCATCTAGCCGGCGCCTCGTCCGCGGAAGCCGCCTTCGACGCGCTCGGCCATGAAATATTGGCGGAAAAGGCGGCAGCACTTGGCCGCGCCGGCCAGCGGGTAGAGGAAACGTTGGCCAGGCTGCGCGACAATGCCGACGAGCAACTGCGCCCCCGGCTGCTCAAGGATGCCGCCGAGGCGGTGCATGGCTATTTCATCCAGCGCGAGCTGTGCGGCTTGCGCAAGCACGATACCGTCATTCGTGAATACAACATCCCGAAAGCGGTGCTGGCCAGGCTCGGCGCGAAATAACTCTCTTTTGTTGGACCATGATCTTATTCCGAAAACCGGTTCCCACTTTTCGGGATCATGGTCTACTCAAGCCATTCGGTGATGAAGCTGCCATTCTCGTGGATGTCGGTCGTCTCCGGCGGGCCTGGGCCGAGATTGGTGAATTTGTGCGGCGTATTGGGCGGCACGATCAGGATCTGGCCGGCGGATGCCTCGATCTCCTGGTCGCCGACGGTGAACAGGCCGGTGCCCTGGCGAATGATGAAGATCTCAGCGTAGGGATGTGTATGCAGGCGGGGCCGCCTCCGACGCCAGGCAGATAGTTGAAGATCAGGCAGGAGAGCCGTAGGCGCCACATTGCAATTCGCCCTTCCAATGGTCGGAGCGAACAGACCAGGTGTCGCGGTCTATGATTTGTGCCCTGGCTATCTAGCCCTTCGCGGGTATCCAGGGGTTGAAAAGCTTCACCCCGGTGCCCTCAAAATCCTTGGTATTGCGTGTCACGACTGTCAAATTATTGACAAGCGCGCTGGCGGCAATGAGAGCATCGCGTTCCGGCTTAGGGTCAGGAACGTGGAGGTTTGCGCAACGCACGACAACGGCCGTGTCTATGCTCAGTATCCGGTCGTCGAACTGTGGAATTAGTATTTGATCCAACCACTCACGGTACATGGCGGCCTGGCGGGTGTCCTTCCTCGACAACAACAGTGTTCCGATTTCGAGTTCCAGGATCGAAATCACCGACATGAAAAAGCTGGCGACGTCGTGGGTCTCAGACCAGGCTAAAACGTTGCGATCGGCCTTGTCCCGACGACGCAGATTCGAAACGACATTGGTGTCGAGAATAAACATCAGTCGAGATCGGGAATCTTGAAAAACGGTCCTTCCAGGCGAGGTGGTTCCCAGTCGAAGTCTGCTTCGGGGCGATCGTCGGCAATCGCGTCCGCGAGGCTTCTCGGCTTCTTCTCCAACCGCTCGTATTCCTCCATCGAAATCAGCACATGGGAAGGCTTGCCGCGATCGGTGATGATAACCGGTCCGTTCCTGGCAGCCCGCTTCGCAAGCGCCGTGTCCTGGTTGAATTCACGGCTCGACATGATGGTGATCGTCTTCGTTGAGATGTTCATTTCAGCACCTCCGTCGAGTAGATGTAGACATATTGCTACATTTAGCCAAGCACGTCAAATTCATCGCTGTGCGGAACGCCCGCGACAATCTGCCCTTGTGCCTTCACCCGTCTGGACAAAAACGGGCTTCACGCATAAACCGAAGTCCAAATGCCGGAGGAATTCGCAAGCCTGTTCGCCATGCGCTGTCGGGTTGGCGTAATTGAGCGGGGAACAAGGCTCAGCCACCGGCACGGAAGAGGCGAAAGGATCAGGCACCCGTGAGCGCAACCGACACCCAGGATCCCAACCGTCGTGATTTTCTCTACGTCGCCACCGGCATGGCCGCAGTGGTCGGCGCGGGTGCTTTCGCGTGGCCGTTCATCGACCAGATGCGCCCCGATGCCTCGACGCTGGCGCTCGCTTCCGTCGAAGTCGACGTCGCCTCGCTGACGCCGGGCATGTCGCTGATCGTCAAGTGGCGCGGCAAGCCGGTCGTGGTCCGCAACCGCACCGAACAGGAAATGAAGGACGGCGAGGCTGTCAATCTCGCCGATCTCAAGGATCCGATCGCCCGCAACGCCAATCTGCCGTCCGATGCGCCGGCGACCGACGCCAATCGCACCACGCCCGGCAAGGAGGCCTGGATGGTGATGGTTCAGGTCTGCACGCATCTCGGCTGCATTCCGCTTGGCCAGGAAGGCGATTTCGGCGGCTGGTTCTGCCCGTGCCACGGTTCGCAATACGATACGGCCGGCCGCATCCGCAAAGGCCCGGCGCCTGAGAACATGGCGGTTCCGGTATTCAAGTTCATTTCCGATACCAAGATCCTTATCGGTTGAGGCAGGGGATATTTCGATGAGCGAGGGACACTCGACCTATACGCCCAAAACCGGTCTCGGACGCTGGTTCGACGCCCGCATGCCGCTGCCGCGGCTGGTCTATGACAGCTTCGTTGCCTATCCGGTGCCGCGCAACCTCAACTATGCGTGGACCTTTGGCGGCATCCTTTCGATCATGCTGGTGGCGCAGATCCTGACCGGCATCGTGCTGGCCATGCATTACACGGCTGACACCAATCTGGCCTTCGGCTCGGTCGAGAAGATCATGCGCGACGTGAATTCCGGCTGGCTGCTGCGCTACATGCATTCGAACGGCGCCTCGTTCTTCTTCGTCGCCGTCTACATCCACATCTTCCGTGGCCTCTATTACGGCTCCTACAAGGCGCCGCGCGAACTGCTCTGGATCCTCGGCTGCATCATCTATCTCCTGATGATGGCGACCGGTTTCATGGGCTACGTGCTGCCATGGGGCCAGATGAGCTTCTGGGGCGCCACCGTCATCACCGGCTTCTTCAGCGCCATTCCGCTGGTCGGCGACTGGATTCAGCAGCTGCTGCTCGGCGGCTTTGCCGTCGACAACCCGACGCTGAACCGTTTCTTTGCGCTGCACTATCTGTTGCCGTTCATGATTGCCGGCGTCGTCGTTTTGCACATCTGGGCGCTGCATGTCGTGGGCCAGTCGAACCCGACGGGTATCGAGGTCAAGTCGAAGACCGACACTGTCGCCTTCACCCCCTACGCGACCATCAAGGACGCGTTCGGCATGATCGTGTTCCTGTTCTTCTTCGCTTATTTCGTCTTCTACCTGCCGAACTATCTCGGCCATCCCGACAACTACATCGTCGCCAACCCGCTGAAGACGCCGGCCCACATCGTGCCCGAATGGTACTTCCTGCCGTTCTACGCGATCCTGCGCGCCATCACCTTCAATGTCGGGCCGATCAACTCCAAGCTCGGCGGCGTGCTGTGCATGTTCGGCGCCATCGTCATGTTGTTCCTGGTGCCGTGGCTCGACACTTCGAAGGTACGCTCGGCCGTTTACCGGCCCTGGTACAAGCTGTTCTTCTGGTTGTTCGTGGCCGATGCCATCCTGCTTGGCTGGCTGGGCTCGCAGCCGGCCGAAGGCAGCTATGTGTTCATGGCGCAGATGGCGACATTGTTCTACTTCGCCTTCTTCCTGATCGCGCTGCCGGTGCTCGGCCTGATCGAGACGCCGCGACGGCTGCCGAACTCGATCACCGAGGCGGTGCTCGAGAAGAACAAGGGCGGCAGCGGACATCCGGCGGGCGCTACGGCGGCTCCGGAAACCAAAGGCTGAGCGGGTAGAGAATCTAAGGGGATTTGGCATGAAAAAGATTCTCACCTCGCTGGCGCTGATCGGCCTCGTGGCGGTCGCCGCTGGGGCCGCGGGCACTCGGGCGATCGCCGCCGAAGAGGCACACAATGTGGCCAATCCGACGCATTTCCCGATCGACGAGCCAAAGGAAATGGACTGGAGTTTCACCGGCCCATTCGGCACTTACGACAAGGCGCAGTTGCAGCGCGGCCTCAAGGTCTACAAGGAAGTCTGCTCGGCCTGCCATTCGATGAACCTGGTGGCGTTCCGCACGCTGTCGGACCTCGGCTATTCCGATGCGCAGATCAAGACGCTGTCGGCCGAGTACACAATCCATGACGGCCCCAACGATGCCGGCGACATGTTCGACCGTCCCGGCAAGCCGTCCGACCATTTCCCGCCGCCCTTCGCCAATGAGGAAGCGGCTGCTGCTTCCAATGGCGGCGCTGCCCCGCCCGACATGTCGCTGCTGGCCAAGGCGCGCGGCGTCGAGCGCGGCTTTCCGCAATTCGTCTTCGACATCTTCACACAATACGATGCCGGCGGTCCCGACTATATCCACTCGCTGCTGACCGGCTACGACCAGACGCCGCCGGCCGGCATGGTGATCCCGGAAGGCACCCACTACAATCCGTACTTCATGTCCGGCGTGTCGCTGAAAATGCCCAAGCCGCTCTCCGACGGCCAGGTGACCTATGATGACGGTGCGCCGCAGACCGTCGACCAGTATTCCCGCGACGTCTCCGCCTTCCTGGCGTGGGCGGCCGAGCCGCATATGGAAGACCGCAAGAAGACCGGTTTTCGCGTTCTGGTGTTCCTGCTTTTGTTCGGCGCGCTGGTCTATCTCACCAAGCGCAAGGTGTGGGAAGGCGTGGCCCACTAGGCCATACAATCAAGTGATCGCGAAGGGCGCCGAGAGGCGCCCTTTTGCATTTCCGGAGGCTGGTCATGTCACATGGCCGTCATCGCATCCGGCGATCCTGTGCTGCTCTCATCAAAGGATCGCATTCATGAAAAGATACGCATCGCTCGCGGCAGGCCTGTTGCTGCTCATCCTCGGCTCGGCAGCGCAAGCGGAAGACGCCCAGCCCTTCGTCACCAACAAGGACGTCGACCTGACGATGATCCTGCCGCCGCCGCCGGCAAACGATTCGGCGCAGACCAAGGCCGAACTCGGCGAGGTGCTGACGCTGCAGGTGACGCGCACCCCGGAGATGGTCGCCAGCGCGGTGGCTGATGCCGAGGAGAATGTCTGGCGCTTTGCCGACGTCATGGGGCCGAAATTCAACAAGGAAACGCTGCCGAAATTCAGCGCTTTCTTCGATCGCGTGGTGGCTACTGAAGGGGCTGTAGTCGACCCGGCCAAGGATGTCTGGAAGCGCCCGCGCCCGCATCAGCTCAGCGATCTCGTCAAGCCGGCGGTCAAGCTGTCGAGCTCCGGTTCCTGGCCGTCCGGCCATGCCACCGTAGGCACGATGATGGGCATCATCCTGTCCGACATGGTCCCGGAAAAGCGCGCCGAGATCATGGCGCGTGCGGCCGAATACGCCCACAACCGCGAGGTCGGCGGCATCCACTATGCGTCCGACGTCGAGATGGGCAAGATTTCCGGCAGCGTTATTGCCGCGGTCCTGCTCAACCGGGACGACTTCAAGGCTGAATATGAAGTGGCCAGGGCCGAGCTTCGTTCCGATCTCGGCATGTAATCCTCGTCAGCCGGATTTAGACGGGAAGGGGCGCTTAAGGCGCTCCTTTTTTGTTAACGCTCGTGCTCAAGCGAAAGTTCGGCAATTAGTCCGTTGGCATGGCGGCATCAGGTTGATATTCGACGCATCGAACGGTGGCGAGAAGCTCGTCCCGCCATGGCCTTTGGAATTCGATGATGCGGCTCAGCGACTGTCACAACTTTTCCGATTTCCGGCGGATGGCACAGCAGCGGCTGCCCGGGCCGATCTTCAACTACATCGACGGCGCGGCCGACGATGAGGTCACCTATCGCCGCAACACCGAAAGCTTCGAGACCTGCGACCTTGTTCCCAACGTGCTGCGCGGAGTGAGCGAGGTCGACATGTCGGTGACGGTCATGGGCCAGAAGCTGGCGATGCCGTTCTATTGCTCGCCGACCGCCTTGCAGCGCCTGTTCCACCATCAGGGTGAGCGCGCGGTCGCCAGGGCCGCCGCCAAATACGGCACCATGTTCGGCGTCTCCTCGCTTGGCACCGTCAGCCTCGAGGAGGCGCGCGGCATCAGCAGCAGCCCACAGGTCTACCAGTTCTATTTCCACCGGGACCGAGGTCTTAACCGGGCGATGATGCAGCGCGCAAAGGCGGTCGGCGTCGAGGTGATGATGCTGACCGTCGACAGCATCACCGGGGGAAACCGCGAGCGCGACAAACGCACCGGCTTTGCCATTCCCTTCAAGCTCAATCTCGCCGGAATGGCGCAGTTCGCGCTCAAGCCGGCCTGGGCGATCAATTATTTCACCCATGAGGGGTTCAAGCTGCCGCAGCTCGACGAGCATGTCGACATGGGTGGCGGCACGATGTCGATCAGCCGCTACTTCACCGAGATGCTAGACCCGTCGATGACGTGGGACGACGTGGCCGAGATGGTCAAGCTTTGGTCGGGTCCGTTCTGCCTCAAGGGCGTCATATCGGTGGAGGATGCAAGACGCGCCGTCGACATCGGCTGCAGCGGCATTGTGCTGTCGAACCATGGCGGGCGGCAGCTGGATGGCTCGCGGGCGGCGTTCGATCAGCTTGCCGAGATCGTCGACGCCGTTGGCGACAGGATCGACGTCATCATGGATGGCGGCGTGCAGCGCGGCACCCATGTGCTGAAGGCGCTGTCGCTCGGTGCCAAGGCCGTCGGCGTCGGACGCTACTATCTGTTCCCGCTCGCGGCGGCAGGCCAGCCCGGGGTCGAACGGGCGCTTGAGCAGATGCGGGTCGAGATCGAACGCGGCATGAAGCTGATGGGCTGCAGTTCGATCGAACAATTGTCGCGCAAGAACGTCCGTTTCAGGTAATCTCGACCCATGAAATCCTCCCTCGAAGACACATTGCTCGCCGCGATCCGCACCATTCCGGATTATCCCAAGCCCGGCATCCTGTTTCGCGACATCACCACGCTGCTCGGCAATGCGCGCGCCTTCCGCCGCGCCATCGACGAACTGGTGCATCCCTATGCCGGCCAGAAGATCGACAAGATCGCCGGCATCGAGGCACGTGGATTCATCCTTGGCGGCGCCGTCGCCCATCAGCTCTCGGCCGGTTTCGTGCCGATCCGCAAGAAGGGCAAGCTGCCCTACGAAACGGTGCGCGTCGCCTATAGCCTGGAATATGGGCTGGACGAGATGGAGATGCACAAGGACGGCGTTGCTCCGGGCGAGAAGGTGATCCTTGTCGACGATCTGATCGCCACCGGCGGAACGGCTGAAGCCGCGGTCAAACTTCTGCGCCAGATCGGCGCCGACATCCTCGCTGCCTGTTTTGTCATCGACCTGCCGGACCTCGGCGGCCGCGCCAAGCTCGAAGCCCTCGGTGTGCCGGTCAGAACGCTGATAGGGTTCGAAGGACATTGAGGAGTGCTCTCCCTTCTCCTACAAGAAGGGAGAGGGAAAGTGGCGTTACTCGGCCTTCACCAGAACGGCGCTTTCGAACTCGAGCACCTTGTCGCCGGTGGAATCGAAAGCTTCCGAACGCAGCGCCAGCAGCCGCCAGCCGGGGCGTGAGGCGATTGGGCGGTGCGACAGCGCGGTGCGCGTGAAGGTGATGGTTTGCCCGGCATAGACCGGCTTCAGCCATTTCAGGTTCTTGAAGCCGGGCGAGGGACCGAATTCCGGCACTGGACCGGGACCGCTCCACGCAGCGATCTCGGCGTCCATACGGTTTTCCAGATTGAGTTTCATCCAGGTCGCGGCCGTGTGCCAGCCGGACGCGCAGAGGCCGCCGAGCACACTTTTCTTCGCGGCCTCCTCGTCGATATGGAAGATTTGCGGGTCGTACTTACGGGCGAAGGCCTTGATCGCCTCGGGCTCGAATGAGTGCGAGCCGAGCGTGACGGTGGTGCCGATACGGAAGAACTCGTCCAGTGTCATGCTTGGCTCCCCGCGGCATCGCGCGTGAGGAACATGACGGAGTTCTCGAGCTCGAAGACGCTTTCGCCACGCTGGTTGAACAGTTCGCTGCGCATGGTGACGAAGCCGAGTTGCGGCTTCGATTTCGACAGGCGCTTGGCAATAACCATCAGGGTGCCGGTCAGTTGGTCGCCGGCCAGGACCGGCTTCTTCCATTTGACCTGATCGACTCCGGGCGCGCCCTGGCAGGTCGAGTCCAGCAGGAACGCATCGCACAGCATGCGCATGAACATTGCGCAGGTGTGCCAGCCCGACGCTGCCAGCCCGCCGAGGATGCTGGCCTTACCGGCTTCCTCGTCGAGATGCATCGGCTGCGGGTCGAATTCTCCGGCGAATTCGACGATCTCGGCGGCACTCACGAGCTTCGAGCCGAGGTCGATCGATGCGCCCTCGATGAAGTCCTCATAGGCCCATGTTTTTATCTCTGCAGTCATGGTCTGGAATCCGGCTTGTCGACCCACGATCCCCAGGATCGGGGTTTCCGGATGCAGGCCGGCGTTCGTTTGGTCAAGCGATTTCTACTGCGCCAGCCTGTGGCAGCCGATCGACAGGGCCACTCAGAGCCAGCCGCGGCGGCGGAAGTACCAGAAGGGCAGGATCGCCGACAGCACCATCATGGCGATGGCGAAGGGATAGCCAAGCTCCCATTTCAACTCGGGGATGACGTCGAAATTCATGCCGTAGATCGAGGCGACCAAAGTCGGCGGCAGGAAGATGACGGCGGCGACCGAGAAGATCTTGATGATGGCGTTCTGCTCGATCGAGATCATGCCGAGGGTGGCGTCGAGCAGGAAGGAGATCTTCTGCGACAGGAAGGTGGCGTGGTCGGCGAGCGACAGCACATCGCGCGACAGCGTCTTGATGCGCGCCTTGGTGTCCTTGCTCATCTTGGTGCGGGTCGAGGCATGGGCGAAGAAGCCTGCCAGCCGCTGCAGAGAGATCAGGCTGTCGCGGATCGAAGACGCGATGTCCTCCTTGCGGCCGATGGCTTTCAGCAACTCCTGGAAATCACGGTTGCGCTTGGAAACCTTGGTCGACCGCGCCTCGAATATATCGCGCGAGATCGCCTCGATGTCGCGGCCGGCGCGTTCCAGAATGTCGGCGAGACGGTCGACGATCGCCTCCAGCAAGCCGATCAGGATGGTGTCGCCGCTGGTGCAGCCGGTCGCCACCTTCTCGGCGCGCTGCGGAAAGGTCTTGAAGGCCTTCGGCTCGTGGTAGCGCACCGTGATCAGCCTTGTGCCGGCGAGCACGAAGGTGACCGGCGACATCAAGGGATCGTCGACCTCGGTCTGGGCGGGCAGGGTGGCGGTCATGAAGTAGGCGCCGTCCTCGACATAGAGGCGGCTCGAAATCTCGATCTCCTCCATCTCCTCGCGCGTCGGAATGGCAACGCCGAGCCAGCTCTCGATCGTCGCTTCCTCTTCCTTTGTCGGGTTGAACAGGTCCGCCCAGACGATGGTCTCGCTGTTTGCCAGGAGATCGTCGACGACGCGCAGGCGGTCATTGTCCACGACGAAGGCCTTGATCATCGCCTGATATCCCTTGCTGGGGTCAAAGGGTGCGTTCGGATTGACGCGTCGTGTTGGATTGCACGAGACGGACACTTTCGCCGAAAGCGCCGACCGCGTGCCCCAGCCGATTAGACCCGTGATGTGACAAGGTCAAGGCAGGCCATGCCGCCCGCAAAACAGGTCAACGGCAAGTGCTGTCAACGATGCAGAGAGATAGCGGACGGCACATTGCCGCCCGCCATCTTAGGATACGTCTACCGGGAGTTTGGCAGGATCTGGTGCAGCACGATGGCCCAGACGGCGCCGAAGGCGATCGATGAGCCGAGGATGTACTGCACGAGGTCGGGGAGCGTCTTGACGAAATCCGGCGGCGCCAGCGTGGCAAACAGCGCCATCAGGATCGGCAGACCGATGACCAGCATGTTGCGCTCGGTCAGGGGTGTACCGCGCACGACGCGGAAACCGTTCATGGCGATGACGACGCAGAGGACGCCGAAAACGCCGCCGATGACAGGCCCCGGTATCGAGGCGATGACCGCCGAAAGCTTGCCGATCAGCCCGAACAGCACCAGGAAGATGCCGGCGGCGGCAAAGGCGGCGCGGCTGGCAATGCCGGTGATGGCAATGATGCCGGCATTGGACGAATAGCCGGTCACCGGGGTGCTGCACAGCAGCGCGCTGACCAGGCAGCCGAGGCCTTCACCTGTCGCGCCCTTGTCGAGCTGCTCGTCCGACAGCGGCTTGTCGCTGACGGCGCCGACGGCGAACCAGGTGCCGGTGGTTTCGGCGAGAACGACGATATAGACGATCAGCATCGTCAGTGTCGCCGACAGCGAGAACGTCACGTCGAGATTGAGGAAGGCGATTCGCGGCATGGAAAACCATGTCGCGTCCGCAACGCCCGCCATGTTCAACTGGCCCATGAAGGCGGCGGCCACGCTGCCTGCCACCAGGGCGATGATCACGGACAGCAGGCGCAGCCAGGCGCCCTTCGCGCCAAGTGCCATGCCGGTCAGCATGCAGCCGACGAGGAAGGCAGCGGCGATAAAAGCGAGGACGATGTTGCCGCCGACCGTGGCGGTGCCGTGGACCGCGAACACGCTCTCCTTGAGCGCCACCGGCATCAAGGCGACGCCGACGACGATGATGATCGCACCGCCGACGATGGGCGGTACGAAGCGGTTGACGAGGCGATGGAAGATTCTTGTCGGCGAACCGAGCAGGATGACCAGTATGGCGCCCGGAATGAGCGCTCCGACCACGGCGGAGAGACCGCCAACGCCGCCGCCTGCTCCGAAGGCGATGGCCAGCACCGCGCCGATCGGGACGAAGGACGGCCCCTGGACGACCGGCAGCCGCATCAAAAGCTGCGACTGGATCAGTGTGGCAATGCCTGCGGCCACGAATGCGGACTGGATAAAGGCGCCGGCATCGCCGACGCTGAAGGCGAGCACCGATGCGATGATAAACGGCACGATGTAGACGTCCATCGCCAGTACATGCTGGAGGCCGAGCAGCGCTGCCTTGCCCCATGGCAGCGGATCGTCCGGTTGGGCAATCAATGTGATCTCTGACGCAACGCGTTCCATGTACCGTTCCCCTTCTGACCCCTCTGGAAATTCCCGCTCGATCATGGGATCAGTCGGTGCCGAAGGACAGCGGCCACAACATTTGCCAACTGTTTTTTTGTAGGCCAAGCAGACCGTTAGCCAAACCGGAGCCGCAATGACGAGAGAACCCTTCACGCTGCTCGGCACCGCCTTCCACACGCCCCAACGCGGCAGGCTGGAGGTGCTGAAGGACCATCTGTTCAGCGTCGATGCACAGGGGCGCATCGCGGAAATGCTGGCGCCGGATCATCGCGAGTACGAGGTCAGGCAGAACGCTGCCCGCCTGGCGGGCACGCTTGTTGAGCTTGCCAATGGCCAATTCCTGCTGCCCGGTCTCATCGACCTGCATATCCATGCGCCGCAATGGCCGCAGATGGGCAAGGCGCTGGATGTGCCGCTCGAAGTCTGGCTGCAGAAATACACCTTTCCGCTCGAAGCCCGCTATGCGGATGTCGATTATGCCCGCGAGGTCTATGCCGATCTGGTCGATAACCTGCTGGCCAACGGAACCACCACGGCGCTCTATTTCGCCACGGTCCATGTTGACGCGAGCCTGGCGCTTGCCGAGACCTGTCTTGAGAAGGGTCAACGCGCGCTCGTCGGCAAGGTGGTGATGGACGATCCAGAGCAGTGTCCACCTTTCTACCGCGATGCCGATGCGGCAAGCGCGGTATCGGACACCAGACGGTTCATCGAGGCGGTCAAGTCGCTGGATCCGCGCGACAGGCCGCTCGTCCAGCCGGCGATCACACCGCGCTTCATCCCAAGCTGCACGGATGCGGCGCTGCAAGGACTCGGCGAGCTGGCAACCGAATTCGGCTGCCACGTGCAGACGCATTGCTCGGAGAGCGACTGGGCAAAGCAGTTCGTCGAGACGCGCTTCGGCCGCACCGATGCGGCAAGCCTTGATGGTTTCGGCCTGCTCACCCGGCATACGATCCTGGCGCATTCGAATTTCATCGATGAGCAGGATATGGACCTCATAGAGGAGAGGGGCGCGGCTGTTGCCCATTGCCCGCTGTCCAATTTCTATTTCGCCAATGCCGCATTTCCGCTGCGCGCAGCACTTGACCGGCACATGCACGTCGGGCTCGGAACCGACATTTCCGGAGGCTACAGCCCGTCACTGTTCGATGGCTGCCGACATGCATTGTCAGCGTCGAGGACGCTGCAAAGCGGTGTGCATGCCGGCCTGCCGCCGGAGCAACGCGGTGCGCCCGGCGAACCCATCACGCACCAGGAGGCGTTCTGGCTGGCGACCGCCGGCGGTGCGGAAGCACTTGATCTGCCGACGGGCAATTTTCGCGTCGGCTATGAGTTTGACGCGCTGCTGATCGACACCAGCGCCAGGGCATCGAACATCCACATCGGCATGGCCGACGATACGCTTGAGGAGATATTCCAGAAGATCGTGCTCAACGCAGCGCGGGCCAACATCGCCACGGTCTGGGTGAGTGGCCGGAGGGTAGTTGGGCAATAGCTGGTTTTCCCGGGCTAGCCGGAGAGGGCGCTGATCACGCCGCCACGGCGGCGTGACATCCGTCACATCAGGTGTTGAACTTGAACAACAGCACGTCGCCGTCCTGGACGACATATTCCTTGCCTTCGTCACGCGCCTTGCCGGCTTCCTTGGCCGCCACTTCGCCGCCCAGTGTGACGAAGTCGTTGTAGGAGATGGTCTGGGCGCGGATGAAGCCGCGCTCGAAATCGGTGTGGATGACACCGGCGGCCTGTGGCGCCTTGTCGCCCTTATGGATGGTCCAGGCGCGCGTCTCCTTCGGCCCGGCGGTGAAATAGGTGATGAGATGCAACAGGTCGTAGCCGGCGCGGATGACCTTGTTCAGGCCGGGTTCGTCGAGGCCCAGCGACGACAGGAATTCCATTTCTTCCTCGTCGGAGAGCTGGGCGACTTCCGCCTCGATCGCCGCCGAGATCACCACGGTGCCGGCGCCTTGGGCGGTGGCCATGTTTTCCACGGCACTGGTGTGCTCGTTGCCGGTGGCGGCGTCGGCCTCGGCGACATTGCAGACATAGAGCACGGGATGCGAGGTCAGAAGGTTCAAGCCCTGCAGGATGCGCAAATCTTCGGGCGAAATACCCTTGAGCAGAATGCGGGTCGGCTTGCCGGCCTGCAGCAGTTCGAGCGCTGCCTCCATCAGCGGCAGCACGGTCGTCGCTTCCTTGTCCTTGCTGCCGGCGCGCTTGCGGAATTGCACGATGCGGCGTTCGAGGCTGTCGAGGTCGGCGAGCATCAGCTCGGTCTCGACCGTCTCGGCATCGGCGACGGGGTCGATGCGGCCCTCGACATGGGTGATGTCGTCATCCTCGAAGCAGCGCAGCACATGCACGATGGCGTCGACCTCACGGATGTTGGCGAGAAACTGGTTGCCCAGCCCTTCGCCCTTCGAGGCACCGCGCACCAGACCGGCAATGTCGACGAAGGATATGCGGGTCGGGATGATCTCCTTCGACTTGGCGATCGCGGCGATCTTCTGCAGGCGCGGATCTGGCACCGCCACCTCGCCGGTGTTCGGTTCGATGGTGCAGAATGGATAGTTGGCGGCTTGCGCCGCAGCCGTTCTGGTCAACGCGTTGAAAAGCGTCGACTTGCCGACGTTGGGCAAGCCAACGATGCCGCATTTGAAACCCATTTTTGTTCGGTCCTATCGGGAAAATAGAAATTTGATCAGGGCTATGGGCGATAGGGGTGATCAACGTCAAGCCCTTCGGTCCCCTTGATGCTCAGTCCTTGCCGCCGAACAGCTTCTTCAGCATGGCGGCCATTGGACCGCTTTCCGGCAGCTTGGCTGGCACCTGCTGCGGCCGTGCTTGGCGGACGTGACTTTGCTGCTTCTGCGCCGGCTGCTTCGGTGCCGGCTTTTCCGGTTGCGAGCCGGCCTTGCCCTGGACGGCGAGGCTGGTCTTGTTCATGAAGCCGGACTCGTCGCCCTTGGCGATCATGGCGGCGTTGTCGGCGATCGCGTCGAGCAGCGGTTCGAGCCATTCGCGGTCGGCCTTGTCGAAATCGCCGAGCACATGGTGCTGGACCATTTCCTTGACGCCGGGATGGCCGACGCCGATGCGTACGCGGCGATAGGCGTTGCCGACATGGCCGTCGATCGAGCGAATGCCGTTATGGCCGCCGGCACCGCCGCCAGTCTTTATGCGCAGCTTGCCTTCGGCAAGGTCGATCTCGTCATAGAAGACGGTGAGCGCGGAAAGCTCGAGCTTGTAGAAGCGCAGTGCTTCGCCGACCGACTGGCCGGACAGGTTCATGAAGGTCTGCGGCTTGATCAGGACGATTTTTTCGCCGCCGAGCGTGCCTTCAGAAATCAGGCCCTGGAATTTCTTCGTCCAGGGCGAAAAGGAATGGCGGCGGGCGATTGCGTCCGCCGCCATGAAACCGACATTGTGGCGGTTGCTGGCGTATTTCGCGCCCGGATTGCCGAGGCCTGCAAAGACAAGCATCGTCTGCTCCGGGCGGGAAAGAGTTACTTCTCTTCGGCGGCAGGAGCCGCTTCAGGTGCAGCCGCTTCAGCCGTCTCTTCCGTCTCCGGCTTCATCGCCGACGAACCGGCAATGGTCGCGATGGTGAAGTCGCGGTCGGAGATCACAGGCTTGACGCCAGCCGGCAGCTTGACCGCCGAGATGTGGATCGAGTCGCCGATGTTGGCGCCGGTGAGATCGACGGTGATGAACTCCGGGATCGCATTGGCCGGGCAGTGGAACTCGACTTCGTGACGCACGATGTTGAGCACGCCGCCGCGCTTGATGCCGGGCGACTTGTCTTCATTGATGAAGTGGACAGGCACGTCGACATTGACCTGGGTGTCCTTGCCGATGCGCAGGAAGTCGACATGGACAGGGAAATCCTTGACCGGGTCGAGCTGGAAGTCCTTCGGCAGGACCTGGATCTTCTTGCCGTCGACATCGATCGTGGCGATCGTGGTCAGAAACCCGCCGCCATGGATCTTGTAGTAGATGTCCTTGTAGGTGAGCGCGATAGCCAGGGGAGGCTGCTTGTCACCATAGATTACTGCAGGCACTTTACCGTTGCGGCGAACTGCACGGGCGGACCCCTTACCGACCTGTTCGCGTGCTTCGGCCTTGAGCTCGTAAGTGTCGTGGCTCATGGCATTTCCTTTCGGTTTGTTCTGGAGCGCTCACGGTGGGCAGAGTGCCTGGACCGTAAACGTCGAAAGCCGACATACCCATGCATGATCTGGTCCGAAAACCGGAATCCACTTTTCGGGATCATGCGGGAAGGCGGCCTTCCGCCGCGTTGCCTCCAAGGGTGTCTACGCGGGTGGCGGCTCTATAGCGGAAGGCGGCCGGAGGTGCAAGCCAAAGGCACGCCCGGCCTGGTGCAGTCCAGGCGGTCGCTATCCGCGCTTTTCGATGACGGCATAAAGCACGTTGCGGTTCTCGCCGAAGAACACCTGCGCCTCGACGGTGTTGCGGTCGACGCTGGCATTGACGATGTTCCACATATCGATCTCCGATCTCAGCAGCAACACCCAGTCCATGAATGTCTCCCGGTAGCCGGCGTCAGGCGTGCCCTCGGCGTAGTTCGCAAACAGGAAGGTGCCGTTCGGCTTCAACATCTGCAGGCAGGTCTTCGTGAGTTTCACGGCGACGTTGTGGGCGAGGTAGTCGTAAAGGCCGGAGGCATAGATGAAGTCGAATTTGCCGAGCTTGTGGCCTCGCGTGAGCACGGTTCGCACCGAGCCGTCGATGGCTTCGACCGCGGTGCCCTGGAAGTCGCGCGCGATAAGCCCAACGCTCTGGGGGTCCTGGTCGAGCGCAACCCAGCGCTTGAGCCGGCCCTCCGTCAGGGCGACCGAACGATTGGCTTCCCGCAAATGGCCGGCCGCGATCGCCAGGACCTCGGTTTCCGGTCCATTCTTCGCCGCGATCTGATCGACATATCGGGTCAAGAGATCGCGCCGCTCCCGTGCGGCGACGCATGACGGTACGTTCTGGGTATGGCTGTACAGGGCCTTGCCGATCTCCGAGGCGTTGGCCACGCTCTCTGCCACATGCGGATCGCAATAGATGTAATCAAGCAACTGCGCGTCGCCGGAATAGCCCCTGGGCTTGGTGAAGGACCAGTGCGTCAGCGGATCCTCGAGAAAATACTTCAGGATCGGATGGTTCTGCGCGACCGGTATCAACGCATGCCAGACGTCGGGATGAACCTTGGAATGCAGGCCATTCAGAAAGGACAGCAAGCGACCGACGATCTCGGCCGGGTTCTTGTCCTGTTCGACCTGCTGCTGTGTCGCGTGGAGAATGAGGGCCAGCTCAGCACGCGCGGTTTCGAACGCTTCGCCATGATGCTCGAGCTTTCCCCGAGGCAGCGTGCCGGCGAGCATCTCGGCAGTAATCAAGCTTTTGCCATCAAGAACGGTCTGCACGCCATCACTCCATAGTTAACAGTCGGTTAACTTATTGCGTAGAATGCTCCCTTTGCCAATGTCGGGCCGACGGCATTTTATCGTTATGATTAATTTCCCGCCAACCATGTTCCTCTTTAGACGGCTTTCGGCCCGAATTCCGGGTTCGAGTTAACGGAAACTTGTCTTGCGCGATTGCATTTGTTTGCCCGGCGTCGCAATCGCCGTCGCGTCCAAGGAGCCGGCCCGCGTGGGGGCAGAAGCTGGAAATGAGTTCGGAAAACAAAATCCCTTTCAAACGGGGTCTATTGTGATGAACGAACACCTGTCCTCCGTATTGGTCGATGCGGTTGATGCGGAGCCGTACGAGCCGCGCTACGAACTGGGGGCCGACGAGCTTCGCACCCTTTACCGCACGGAAGCGCAGGCGACGCGAAGAGGGGAAGCCAGGCCAGGGCTTTGGATCGCGGTTGCGATCTATCTCTTGTTTTCGGCAACCGATCTGCTGCTGATCCCGGATGTGGCCGCCTATACGATCACGGCGCGCTTCACGGTCGGATTGAGCGCGCTTTTGATCCTGGAAGCGCAGCTTCGCCATGGCGTCGGGACGGAATGGCTCGACGTGACCTGCGCCGGGGCCATTATCTTTGGCTATGTTGGTTGGCTGTGTCCGGCGATTATGGGCGCGGACAAGGAAAGTGTCTCTTACTATATGGTCTTTGGGACCATATTCATGATGAGCGCCAATCTTTTCTTTACGTTCAATTTCAAGCTTTCTATCGTAACTTCCGCAATAATTTTATGTATACTTTACATTGTAAACTACTTTGTTCCTTCAACCCTCACATACAAAATGGTTTTTGGGGCTTTCTATGTTTCTTGTTTCACGTTCACCTCGTATGTGAACTGGAAACTAAATGAGGAACGCTACAACGTCTTTCTGAATGCCCTGGAAGCCAAGATCCAGCACAATGAGGCGACCGAACGCGGCAAGGCCCTGCTGAGATTGTCGCGGACCGATCCGCTTACAGGTCTGGAGAACCGGCGCGCGATCGACGAGAAGCTGCGGGACTACTGGAGCGATTGGCAAAAGGTCGGCACCAGCTTCGGGGCGATCCTCATCGACGTGGACTTCTTCAAGAAATTCAACGACTGCTACGGCCATCAGGAAGGCGACCGCTGCCTGATCCATGTCGCCAATGCCCTTAGCGAGATGATCAAACAGTATAATGGTTCCATAGGCCGCTACGGCGGCGAAGAGTTCATCGTCCTGGCGCGCATGGAGACAAAAGAGCAGATCCTGAACATCGCGGAAGCCATTTGCAGCACGGTGGAGAACCTGGCGCTTACCCACGAGCTCCGGCGCGACGGCGTCTCGATCGTAACGGTGAGCGTTGGCGCCGCATTCACCAGGACGCAGACCGGGGCCAAGCTGGAGAAGATCATCCACGAGGCCGATCGCGCTCTCTATCTGGCAAAAGCCGGCGGCCGAAATTGTGCCCGGCTGTTCGATCCAACCGATCCGCAAAGCAGCGACGAGAGTGAGAACATTGCGGCCTTGCTGAAGATCGCGATCGGCCAGAATCTCGTTTCACTCGTTTATCAGCCCATCCAGGATGTCAAATCGGACCGGGTCGAAGCGGTGGAGGCTCTGATGCGCCTCAAGATGCTGGACGGCACATCGGTTCCGCCCAGCCTGTTCATTCCCGTCGCCGAACGAACCGGCGCGATCCTGGAACTCGGGCGCTGGGCGATAAGGACAGTGTGCGCCGAGCTCCTGGCAGACGATCACGTCCATGTCGTCAGTGTCAACGTCTCCCCGATCCAGCTTAAGACACCGGGCTTCGCAACGTCTGTTGCGACCATTCTGGGCGAGACCCGCGTCGCCGGCAGCAGACTGGCCTTCGAGATCACCGAAGGGCTGGAGATGGAGATGCATTCGGACATCCTGCGCTGCATCAGCGACCTGAAGCTGCTCGGGATCAAGATATGGCTCGATGATTTCGGGACGGGCTTCGCGGGCCTTTCGTGGCTTCGCCTGATCGATTTCGATACGGTGAAGATCGACCGCTCGTTTCTTCACGACTGCAGCTCCCCGAGCGGCAAGGCAATGCTACAGGACATTATCACCCTGGTCCGAAATCGCGGCCACAAGATCCTGGTCGAAGGGGTGGAAACCGACGAGCAGATGGTCTTGATGCGCGAATTCGGCATAGACAAGATCCAGGGCTTCCATGTCGGCCGCCCCGCTCCCGCCGTCAGTTTCCAGGCAAAGCGGGCCATGCGCAAACGGTCATTTGCCGTGCTTAAGTCCGCATGATGACGTGTGGGCGGTGGCATTTGGCTTAGAGTTTAGGCCGCTATTTGGCCGCGACGGGCCAAAAGCCGAAGTCTAGCTGACTTCACCTGAGCGCCGCGCCGGCTTCCAGTTTCTGGCCTGCTTCATATCGGCAGGAACACCGTCAGCGGGCTGAGCCGCGGCGGATGTCGAGACGCGGCCCGGCACCAAAGACGACCACGTGGAGAAGGCCGGCGCCAGATCAGCCCGACCATCGCCGTCAGGATCATCGCACCATCCGCTTGGTGGACCGGGTCAAGATCGCCACCGGCGGCAAGGTGATTGCGTCTACTTTTTCCTGATGGGGATCTCGCGCAAAACACCTTGCTTCCGCGAAACGGCTCGATCGAGGAATGCTATTCCCTGGATTAGTCTATTAAAACCATATATTTACTTTAATATTTGGCTCCCGGCCCTACCCTGCCAGCTCAACCACGATTGCTTGCAGGATTCCGGAACCGACAATGAGCAAGACCATCCGCTTCAATGCCTTCGAAATGAACTGCGTCGGTCACCAGTCGCCCGGCCTCTGGCGCCACCCGCGTGACCGGTCCTGGGACTACAAGGATCTGGAGTATTGGACAGATCTCGCCAGGCTTTTGGAGGCCGGGTTCTTCGACTCCGTCTTCATCGCCGATGTGATCGGCTATTATGATGTCTACAAGGGCAACCTCGACAATGCGTTGCTGCAAGGCGTGCAAATCCCGGTGAACGATCCGCTGCAGCTCGCCAACCCGATCGCCTTGGCCACCAAACATCTCGGCATCGGCATCACGGCTTCGACGAGCTTTGAGCATCCCTACACCTTCGCACGCCGCCTCTCGACGGCGGACCACCATACCAAGGGCCGTATCGGCTGGAACATCGTCACGTCCTATCTGGAGAGCGGGGCCAAGAACATCGGCCAAGGCGGGCTGCGCAGCCACGACAATCGTTATGACGTTGCAACCGAATATGTCGAAGTCCTCTACAAGCTGTTCGAGGGCAGTTGGGAAGAGGGAGCCGTGCTGCGCGACAAGGAGCGCGGGATATTTGCCGATCCGACAAAAATCCACGAGATCGGCCACAAGGGAAAATATTTCGATGTGCCGGGCTTTCACCTATGCGAACCTTCGCCACAGCGCACGCCCGTTCTCTTCCAGGCCGGCGCCTCGGGTGCCGGCAAGCAGTTCGCCGCCGGCCACGCCGAATGCGTGTTCATCTCGACGCCTCTGAAGGATGCCACCCGCGCCTATGTCGCGGAAATCCGCAAGCGCGCCGCCGAGCAGGGTCGCGATCCGAAAAAGGTGCTGATCTACGCGATGGCAACCATCATCGTCGATGAAACCGACGAAAAGGCACGGGCTAAATATCAGGATTACGCGAACCACGCCTCCTATGACGGCGCCCTGGTCCTGATGTCTGGCTGGACCGGCATCGATTTCGGACACTACAAACCGACGGATACGGTCAAGAAGGTCAAGACAAACGCGATCATCTCCGCCGTCGAGCATCTGGCCGGAGGCGACAAGGTCTGGTCCATCGAAGAGCTTGCAAAATGGGGCGGCATTGGCGGTCTCGGGCCGCTTTTCGTGGGATCGCCATCGACGATCGCCGATCTTCTGCAGGAGTGGGTCGAGGAAACCGACATCGACGGCTTCAACCTGGCTTATGCGCTGGCGCATGACAGCTTTGCCGACGTCATCGGATACGTCGTGCCGGAACTGCAGAAGCGCGGGGTGTACGCGACGCAGTATCGCGAGGGCACACTGCGCGAAAAGCTGTTCGGCGAAGGCCCCTATCTGCCGGCAAACCATCCGGCCCATCGCTTCCGCGACATCGAACGCGTCAAGCGCGACGAGGCCGCGGCGCAATCAACCTTGACCGAAGGGCACGCCCGCCAATCCGAACCGGCCTGACATCATCCCTGCACGGCGCCGAAGGGAAAGCGGCCCGCGCCGCCGGACCGTCGGACTTTGCCTCTGTTAGCCACCATGGAGCGCTGAATTCATGACAACGCCATCCGCACCCGCATTGGAAGTCAAGAACATCTCCCTCGCATTCAAAGGCGTGAAGGCGATCTCCGATCTAAGTTTCGAGGTGGCGCCTCAGGAAATCTGCGCCCTGATCGGCCCGAATGGGGCGGGAAAAAGCTCGCTGCTGAACATCCTGAACGGCGTCTATGTTCCCGATTCAGGCGAGATCATCTTCGAGGGCGAACATTTCCATCGGATGCAGCCGCTGGAGGCCGCGCGCCGCGGCATCGGCCGCGGGTTCCAGAACAACGCGCTGTTTTCGGGAATGAGTGTCGCCGACAATGTCATTGCCGGCCTGTCCAGGCATGCTCGCGCAACGCTCCTGGAAGAAGCACTGCTTTTGCCGCGCGCATGCGCCGAGGCGCGCCGTTTCCGCGAGCGCGCCCATGAAGTCCTGCGCCTCTTCGATCTGGAGCGGCATGCCGAGACCACCGTGGCCTTGCTGCCCTACGGCGTGCAGAAGAAGGTCGAACTAGCGCGCGCCATTGTCGCGGCTCCCCGCCTGCTGCTTCTCGATGAACCGCTGGCAGGCATGAACAGCGCCGAGAAACAGGAAATCGCGCAGATCATTGCCAGGCTGAACCGCGACCTGAAGCTGACGATCGTGCTGATCGAGCACGATATCGGCATCGTGCTGAAGCTCGCTCACCATGTCGTCGTGCTCGATTACGGGCGCAAGCTGGCCGATGGCGCGCCGGATACCATTCGCGACAATCCCGAGGTCATCGCCGCGTATCTGGGCCACGACAAGGTTGAGATCGCCGCATGAACATGTTTCTCGAAACCCTCATCGGCGGCCTGCTGGCGGGCACGATGTACTCGCTCGTCGCCATCGGCTTCGTGCTTATCTACAAGGCCTCCGGCGTCTTCAACTACGCGCAGGGGTCCATCCTGCTGTTTGCAGCCCTGACCTTCGTGTCGCTGACCGATCAGGGTGTGCCGGTGCTGGTGGCGCTGGCGATCACGGTGGTCGTGCTTGCGCTGATGGCAGTCGGGATCGAGAGGCTGATACTGCGCCCGCTCGTCAACCGCAGCCCGATGACGCTGTTCATGGCGACGCTCGGGCTGGCCTACATCGTCGAAGGGACAGCCCAAGGGCTCATGGGGTCGCAGGTCAGGGCGCTCGATCTCGGCATCGAGGATCTGCCGATCTTCCTCGGTGACATCATGATCAGCCAGTTTGATCTCACCGCCGCCGCAGTCGCGCTCGTCCTGGTGGTGGCCCTGTCGCTGCTGTTCAACAAGACCCGCCTCGGAGTTGAGCTCAGGGGCGTGGCCGACGATACTCGCGCCGCTCTCTCCATCGGCATCGATGTCAACCGCATCTGGCAGATCGTCTGGACCATTGCGGGGCTCGTCGGGCTTGTGGCCGGTCTGCTCTGGGGCGCCCGCCAGGGCGTGCAGTTCTCATTGTCGCTGGTGGTGCTGAAGGCCCTGCCGGTGCTCATCATCGGCGGCTTCACCTCTATTGCCGGCGCCATCGTCGGCGGGCTCGTTGTCGGTGCAACGGAAAGCCTAGCCGAAACCTATATCGGCCCCTTCCTCGGCGGCGGCATCACGCCCTGGTTTGCCTATGCGCTGGCGCTCGCCTTCCTCTTCATCCGCCCCGCCGGTCTGTTTGGCGAACAGAAAATCGAAAGAGTCTGAATCATGTCCGATATTGAACTCCGGCTTACCGGCGGCATAGGCGAGGGCGCAAGCACCCGGACACTGGCCGGCATAGCCGCAGCTGCCCTCATTGTTGCCCTACCTTTCCTCGCCACGGAATACTGGATCAATGCTATCGCCGTGCCGTTCCTTATTCTGTCGCTGGCAGGTCTCGGCCTTAACCTTTTGACGGGTTATGCCGGCCAGATATCGCTCGGCGCCGGTGCGTTCATGATGGTGGGCGCCTATGCGGCATTTGCCTTCCAGCTGCGGCTGCCCGAACTGCCGCTGCCATTCGCGCTGATAGCTTCCGGCATCGTCGCCGGCGCGGTCGGGTTCGCCTTCGGCTTTCCCTCGACCCGCATCAAGGGTTTCTATCTGATCGTCAGCACGCTTGCCGCGCAGTTCTTCTTCGAATGGCTGTTTCTCAAATTTCCGTGGTTCTACAACGGTGATCCGTCCGCCACGATCTCGCTTCCAGCGGGTCTGTCCGTCTTCGGCATCGATCTCAACAGCCCGCACGGACGCTATTACCTGACGCTCGCCAGCGTCGCCGTGCTGACCTGGCTTTCCTACAATCTCGTGCGCAGCCAGACCGGTCGCAACTGGATGGCCATCCGCGACATGGATACGGCAGCGGCCGTGATCGGCGTGCCGATCCTGCGCGCGAAACTCCAGGCCTTCGCCGTATCGAGCTTCATCTTGGGCATTGCGGGCGCACTCTGGGCATTTGCGTATCTCGGATCGGCCAGCGTGCAGAGCTTCGGCCTGACGCGATCCTACCAGATACTCTTCATCATCATCATTGGCGGCATGGGCACCATTCGCGGCGCTTCTTTCGGAGCCGCCTTCGTCAGCCTGTTGCCGCTGGCGCTCGACTGGCTGTTCCAGCGGCTGCTCGGCGGCCATGTCGACGCCGGACTGCTTCAAAACATCCAGAAGGTGATCTTCGGGGTCCTCATCCTCTGGTTTCTCATCAAGGAACCGGAGGGACTAGCCCGCTTGCTGCAAAGACAGCGTGGAGATTTAGGCAATCGCCGCCTTGCGCGGCTCAAAATCAGGAGACAGACGTGAAGAAACTGATCATTGCCGCGCTTTTGGCGGGTGGCGCCTTCGTGGCGAGCCCCGCCACGCTCAACGCCGCGGACGTGTCGCAATATATCCCGCTGCCGACCTATCGTGTCGGTGCCTACGCCTCTTCGGGCGAACTCTGGTGGGCAGGCGAAAGGGACTATTTCCGCTATATCAATGAGGTCGAGGGCGGCATCGACGGGATAAAACTCAACTACGAAGAGTTCGAGACCGAGTGGAGCCCGGACCGGACTGTCGAGGTCTACGAGCGGGTCAAGGGCGGCAAGGATGGTTCGCCGATCGCTTTCTTCTTCACGCACGGCACGCCCGCGACCTATGCGCTGCTCGAGAAGGCTGCCGCCGACAAGATCCCGCTGATCGATCCGGCCGGTGGGCGCACCGAATCCATCGACGGCAGGGTGTTCCCGTATGCCTTCCCGCTGCTGTTCAGCTATTACAGCCAGGCCTCGACCGGCATCAACTATATCGCGTCCAAGGTCGGTGGGTTCGATAAGCTCAAGGGCTTGAAGATAGCAACCGTCTATCACGACAGCGCCTATGGGCGTGCCACCCAGCCCGCTGTCGACCTGCTCGCCAAGAAATACGGCTTCGAGAACATCCAGATCCCCGTCGCCGATCCAGGCAATGAACAGTCGCCGCAATGGCGCCAGGTCCATGAGCTGAAGCCGGACTGGGTGTTCTTGCGCACCTGGGGTGTCTCCACCGTGGTGGGCATCAAGACGGCAGCCCGCTTCGGCTTTCCGGCCGATCATATCATCGGCGACGTCTGGGCCGGCTCCGAATCCGACGTCATCCCGGCCGGGAAGGCGGCGATCGGCTATTCCGCCCTTGCGCCTTATCCGGCGGGGGCCGATTTCGAGATCCATCAGCGGCTCAAGAAATTCATTCTCGACGCCGGCAAGTCCGACCTGCGCGATCAGAAGTATTTCGGCGCCGTCAATTACAATGTCGGTCTGGTCAATGCCGCGCTCGCCGTGGAGGCGCTCCGCACCGGCTACAAGAAGTTTGGCGCTCGTCCCCTGAATGGCGATGAAGGCCGGTGGGCCTTCGAGCATCTGACCATCGACGAAAACCATCTCAAGGAGATCGGCTTTGTCGGCCTGCTGCAGCCGATCCAGATCACGCCGCTTGACCATGAAGGCGGCGGCGCTGCCCGCATCCAGAGCTGGGATGGCAAGAAGTGGGTTCTCCAGACCGACTGGATCAAGGCCGACCACGAAGCGCTACGGCCGCTGATCGAGCAGCAAGCCGCCGCCTATGCCAAGGAACACGGCATCGCACCGCGTACGCCAGATACCGAAACCAATTGATATTCCACTTGATAGTCCCACCGGGGGAGGGGCGTCGTGCCCCTCCTTGCCTGAAACATGCACCAAAAGCTCGCCATGCACCAAAAGCTCTTGCGCGCTGCCCTGGCGGCTGCCACTTCGTTGCTGCTGCTTGCCAGTGCAGCCAAGGCCGTTGAAACCCAGCCGGGTCCCGACAGCGACAAACAGTTTTTCCCGATCGCCAGCTATCGCGTCGGCCCCTATGCGGCGTCGGGCGCTTCCATCTGGGCCGGGCAGATCGATTATTACCGCTATATCAACGAAGTCGAAGGCGGCATAAACGGCGTCAAGATTGTCTGGCAGGAATGCGAGACCGAATGGACGGCCGAAAAGGGCATCGAATGCTATGAGCGCTTCAAGCACGGGTTGAACGGCGCTCCGGTCGCCGCCTATTTCCCGAACGGCGCGCCGGCCGCCTATGCGCTTTCCGACCGCGCGGCCACGGACAAGATACCGCTGGTAACACTTGCCTACGGTCGCACCGAGGCCACCGACGGGCGTGTGTTCCCCTATATCTTTCCGGTCATAGTGACCTTCTACAGCGAGGCGTCGGCGGTCGTGAACTATGTTGCCGAGCGCGAAGGCGGCTTCGACAAGCTCAAGGGAAAGAAGATCGCCACCGTCTACCATGACAGCGCCTATGGCCGCGAGACGCTTGATCCGCTCGCCCTTCTGGCAAAGAAATACGGTTTCGAGAATATCCAGATTCCCGTTGCCGATCCGGGCAGCGAACAATCCTCGCAGTGGCGGCAGGTCCGCGAAGCAAAGCCGGACTGGGTGTTCCTGAGAACCTGGGGTGTTTCGACGCCGGTAGCCATCAAGACCGCGGTGCGTTTCGGCTTTCCCGCCGACCACATCATCGGCGATGTCTGGGCTTCGTCCGAGGAAGACGTGATCCCGGCCGGCGAAGCGGCGAAGGGATATCTGGCGCTGACGCCTTATCCGGCCGGCGCCGACTTCAAGATCCACGAGCGTTTGAAGAAGGACATCATCGACGCCGGCAAGTCCGACCTGCGCGATACCAAGGCCTTCGGCAGCGTCTATTACAATTCAGGTCTCGTCGGCGCCCTGCTCTCTGTGGAGATCGTTCGGCAGGCCCAGGCCAAGTTCGGCAACCGCCCGATCACCGGAGAAGAAGGCCAGTGGGCGCTGGAGCACCTGAAGCTTGATGACGCAGCCCTTGAAAGGGCAGGTTTCCGAGGCCTGGTGCAGAACCTCCAACTGACGCCCGCGGACCATGAGGGCGGCGGCGCGGTGCGCGTGCAGCAATGGAACGGGTCCAAATGGTCTCTCGTCAGCGACTGGGTGCAGGCCGATCGCACAACGCTGCGTCCGTTGATCGACGCGAAATCCGAGGCCTATGCCAAGGAGCATGGAATTACGCCCCGCGATATCGGCAGCAACTGACAGGACGCGGCGGCCGCTTTGACGGTTTCCCACGATAAGGAGAAACGCCATGACCACGACATCGAAGCCCGTCGCCCCGGCGGCTGATCAGGACACCCTTCTCGAAGTGTCGGGCATCGAAGTCGTCTATGGGGGCGCCATTCTGGCCGTCGCCGATGTGTCGCTGACGATCGGCAACGGCGAAATCGTTGCTTTGCTTGGAGCCAACGGTGCCGGCAAGAGTACTGTGCTCAAGGCGATTTCGGGCCTGGCCAGCGCCGATCGGGCCAAGGTGCGCCGGGGGCATATTCGCCTCGACGGTGAGGATATTCTCGGGCTTGCGGCCAACAGACTGGCAACGCGGGGCATCGTCCACGTCATGGAAGGGCGCCATGTCTTCTCGCATCTGACGGTCGAGGAGAACCTCTTGACCGGCGCATTTCTGCACCGGCCAAGCCGCAAGGAACTGCAGCGTCAGCTCGACGACGTCTACGGCTGGTTTCCACGCCTGCGCGACAAGCGGCGCACGCATGCCGGGCTTGCGTCCGGCGGCGAACAGCAGATGCTGGCCATCGGCCGGGCGTTGTTGACGCAACCAAGGCTCGTCCTGCTCGACGAGCCCTCCATGGGGCTCGCACCGCGCATCGTTCAGGAAATCTTCGCGATCATCGCGCGCCTTAACCGGGAGAAAGGGACGGCCTTTCTGCTGGCGGAGCAGAATGCGGCTCTCTCGCTTGCCTACGCACAGCGCGGCTATGTTCTTGACACCGGCCGCGTGGCGCTCGAAGGGCCGGCGGCCGACCTTGCAGCGCGTGACGATCTCCACCGCATCTATCTGGGCGACGCGCCCTGACGCAGTCGTCGCGTTCGATCCGCGAATGTCTTCGAGGATGCATCTCGCGGGCAGAGGCCGGCGGGTGAGGTCCGACCGTCGAGAAGGCCGGGCCGGCTACCGGTCGCCGATCAACGCGGCGCGTAGCGCCTGGATCTGCCGGTTCAAGGCATCGAGCTGCGCCAGCGTCATGCCCGAGCGCTCGATCAAGGCTTCATTCAGGCAGTTGCATTGCACCAGCAGCCCGCGCCCGGCTGATGTCAGGTCGACCTGCACCTGGCGTTCGTCGGTCTGGCTGCGCTGGCGGGTCACCAGCCCGGCCTGCTCCATTCGCTTTACCAGCGGCGTGACGGTGCTCGATTCCAGAGCGAGCCTGTGGGCGATCGTGCCGACCGACATGCCGTCAGCCTCTCCAAGTGCGTTCAGTACCAGGTACTGCGGATAGGTGATGCCCATCTCGTCCAGCATAGGCTTGTAGCTGCGGTTGATGGCCATGCTGGTGGCATAGAGCGTGAAACAGAGCTGATTGTCCAACGGGAGAGGCACGGCGCATTCCTTTTGCCAATATGGGCGTCAATTTGATACCACGAAAAATAATATCGCGATACATATTTTTGTGGACAAGGGTTTTGAGTCGCGCTAGCTAAATCGTTATCGCGATATCGTTTATCGCGAAAATAACAGAAGGAGATTGAGATGACCTCGCAAACCAAGCCCAGTTCCGGCAGCGGTACGATCACCACCAAGGACGGAACGCAGATTTACTACAAGGACTGGGGGACCGGGCAGCCTGTCGTCTTTCATCACGGCTGGCCGTTGAGCAGCGACGATTGGGACGCTCAGATGCTGTTCTTCCTGTCACAGGGCTACCGTGTCATTGCACATGATCGTCGTGGCCACGGCCGCTCGACCCAGACCGATATCGGCAACGAGATGGATACCTATGCCGCCGACGTCGCGGAACTCACCGCTCATCTGGACCTCAAGAACGCCATCCATGTCGGCCATTCGACCGGCGGCGGCGAAGTGGCGCGCTATGTCGCCAAATACGGCGCCGAAGGCCGTGTCGCCAAGGCGGTGCTGATCGGCGCGGTGCCGCCGATCATGCTCAAGACCGCTGCCAATCCCGGCGGCCTGCCGATCGAGGTCTTCGACGGCTTCCGCTCCGCCCAGGCAGCCAATCGCGCCCAGTTCTTCCGCGATGTTCCCGCCGGTCCATTCTATGGGTTCAACCGCCCGGGCGCGGACATCTCGCAGGGCGTCATCGACAATTGGTGGCGCCAGGGCATGATGGGCGGCACCAAGGCGCATTATGATTGTATCAAGGCTTTCTCGGAAACCGACTTCACGGAGGATCTGAAGGCAATCGACGTGCCGGTCCTGGTCATGCACGGAGACGACGACCAGATCGTTCCGATCGCCGACTCGGCGCTGCTGACGATCAAGCTGCTCAAGAAGGGCGAGCTTAAGGTCTACGAGGGTTTTCCGCACGGCATGGCCACAACCCATGCCGATGTCATCAACGCCGACCTGCTGGCCTTCTTCAAGGCATAGGGCTTTCCGAATAGCCTACAAAAATGCACCCGCCATCAGGCGGGTGCATTTTTTGTGAGGTTCAGATTAGCGTGATCTAGGCAACTAACTGCGCTTTGCGTGCTTCCTTCATGTTCGGCAGGAACACGGTGAGCAATCCAAGAAACGGCAAATACGAGCAGATCTGGAAGACGAAATCGATGCCCTTCATGTCGGCGACGATGCCGAGCACGGCCGCCGCGATGCCGCCCATGCCGAAGGCGAAGCCGAAGAAGATGCCGGCGATCATGCCGACGCGGCCCGGCACGAGCTCCTGCGCAAAGACGACGATGTTCGAGAAGGCCGAGGACAGGATCAGGCCGATCAGCACCGTCAGCACCATCGTCCATTCCAGATTGGCGTAGGGCAGGGCGAGCGTGAAAGGCAGCACGCCGACGATGGAGAACCAGATCATCGCCTTCTGTCCGTAGCGGTCGCCGAACGGGCCGCCGAGCAGGATGCCCAGCGCCGAGGCACCGAGGAACAGGAACAGCATGACCTGCGACATCTGCACCGAAACGCCGAACTTATGCATGGAATAGAAGGTGTAGTAGCTGGCGAGGCTGGCGATGTAGGCATTCTTGCTCAGCACCAGCAATGTCAGCACGATCAATGCATTCGTCACCTTGCGGCGCGGGAAAGGCGAAACGAAGCTCGCCGCCTTGCGGGTGCCCTGCGCGGCACGCAGCCGGCTGTACCAGCCGCCGACCTGCCACAAAACGATGATGCCGATCAGCGAGCCGACGGCGAACCAGGAAATGCTGGTCTGGCCGAACGGCACGACGATGAAGGCCGCCAGCAGCGGCCCCATGGACTGGCCGAAATTGCCGCCAACCTGGAACAGTGACTGCGCCAGGCCGAAGCGGCCGCCGGAGGCGAAGCGGGCGATGCGCGAGGATTCCGGATGGAAGATCGCCGAGCCGATGCCGATCAGCGAGGCGCCGATCAGCAGCAGCGAATAATGCCCGGCATAGGCGAGCACAATCAGGCCGATCAGCGATGACGCCATGCCGTAGGGCAGCGAGTAGGGCATCGGCCGCTTGTCGGTGATCATGCCGATCACAGGCTGCAGCAGCGACGCGGTCACCTGGAAGGTGAAGGTCAACAAGCCGATCTGCCAGAAATCGAGGCCATAATTCTCTTTCAGGAGCGGGTAAATGGCCGACAGCAGCGACTGCATGATATCGTTGATGCAATGGCAGAAGCTCACCGCCAGGATGACGGTGAAGGCCGTCGCCTGGGCTGAAGCGTGACTGGTGGTCGCCGGTGGGGCGACGCTGGCGGCTATCGTATCGGTCAAGGTAGGCTCCGTGGTCTTTTTGGCGGGCAGGCCCGCAGGCAGTTGACGGACGCACCTGCGGCCGCCTTGTCGGACGCTCCTGTGGAGCGCTTGGGACGGTGCCTTATAAGCTGCTTGCGGGATGACTTCTTTCGTGGTTTGGTCCAATAGTTTCGCAAGTGGGCCATATCGGATGCCGCACGGCAAAGAAGTCTTTCACGCTGGCAACGCCAATCTCGGCCAGTTGCACGAGAGCCGCTGGCAGTGGCTTGAGCAAGTGGCCGGGCCGGCGGTGGCATTGCCGACCGAATATCCCGATGGCTACCGTGTGCCGCAGCACCGCCACAGCCGCAGCCAGCTCTTGCATGCGCTTGTCGGCGTGGTGTTGGTGACGACGCGCTACGGGCGCTGGATGGTGCCGCCGGACCACGCGATGTGGATTCCAGCCGGCACTGAGCATTCCGTCGAGATGCTGGGCGATGTCTCGATGCGTTCGGTCTATGTCATGCCACAGGCGATCCCCGGGCTGCCCGAAGGCTTGCGCGTCGTCGGCGTCACCGACCTGATGCACAGCCTGATCGTGGAATCGGAAAAGCTGCCGCAAGGCGGCGTTCTGGAAGGACGCGGTGGGCTGATCATGAACCTTTTGCTGCACGAAATCCCGACCTTGCCGGAACGGCCTCTCGGGCTGCCATTCCCGTCCGATCCGAGGCTGTCGGCGCTGTGCCGGCGCTTCGTCGCCGCACCGTCGCCGCACGCGACGATCGATGAATGGGCGGATGCCGCCGGCATGAGCCGGCGTTCGTTCACGCGCGCCTTCCAGCGCCAGACCGGCCTGTCGCTGTCGACATGGCGCCAGCAGGCCTGCCTGTTCGCGGCGCTGCCCAGGCTGGCGGACGGCGAGCCGATCACCAGGGTGGCGCTCGATCTCGGTTATGACAGCGTGCCGGCCTTCATCACCATGTTCAAGCGCATGCTGGGGACCTCGCCGCGCGGCTATATGCGCGGCGCACGAGAGAGCGTCGAGGTCGCTCGTCGCCTGATCGGGCCGGTTCGGTTGGAAAGCTCTGCGCCGTAACGGCAGGTGCTGTTCTAGAAGCATCTCACCGTTTCACGGAAACGGCGATCTGCTCTAACTCTTTGTTTTGACGCGGTTCTAGACGGAAAACCGCTTCACACTTTTCCTGGAATTGCTCTAGTCGAACAGGCTCGACACCGATTCTTCGGTCGCGGTGCGCGAAATGGCTTCGCCCATCAGGTCGGCGATCGAGATGACGCGGATGTTGGGAGCATCGAGCACGCCCTGCGTCGGCTGGATGGAATCGGTGATCACCAGTTCCTGGAGCTTCGAACCGCTGATGCGGGCAACCGCGCCGCCCGACAGCACGCCGTGCGTGATATAGGCGGTCACGCTGGTGGCGCCGTTGGCCAGCAGCGCATCGGCGGCGTTGCACAGCGTGCCGCCGGAATCGACGATGTCGTCGATAAGCAGGCAATCCTTGCCGGCGACCGCGCCGATGATGTTCATGACTTCCGATTCGCCGGGACGCTCGCGGCGCTTGTCGACGATGGCCAGTTGCGCATCGAAGCGCTTGGCCAGCGCACGGGCGCGGACCACGCCGCCAATGTCGGGCGAGACCACCACGACGTTGCCGAGCTGCTTGTATTTGGCCTTCACGTCGCGGGCCATCACCGGCACGGAAAACAGATTGTCGGTCGGAATGTCGAAGAAGCCCTGGATCTGGCCGGCATGCAGGTCAAGCGTCAGAACGCGGTCGACACCGGCGCGGGTGATCATGTTGGCGACCAGCTTGGCCGAGATCGGCGTGCGGCCGGAGGCGCGGCGGTCCTGCCTGGCGTAGCCGAAATAGGGGATGACCGCCGTGATGCGCTTGGCCGAGGAACGCATGAAGGCATCGATCATGATGAGCAATTCCATCAAATGATCGTTGGTTGGGAACGAGGTCGATTGCAGGATGAAGACATCCTCGCCGCGCACGTTTTCCTGGATTTCGACGAAGATTTCCTGGTCGGCGAAGCGCCTGACCGTGGCTTTGCCCAGCGGGACGTTGAGGTACCGGGCGACCGCTTCGGCCAGCACCCTGTTGGAATTGCCCGCGAAGAGTTTCATGCACGGTTCCTGGTGGAGGATGATGAGACCTGACGGACTCGCTTGCGCCCTTTAACCGGGCTTTTAGCGGCCCGCGCCGGTATTGCAAGCGCCGAGATCGGGAATCCGCCGGCTAAACTCAAGAAAGCTCCGCGCCATCGCCGGGCTGCAACAGGGAGCAGCGGACTTGCGCTGCCCCTTCTTCTCGTCGGGCATCGGATTTTCCCAAAACCGTCTCCACTTTTGGGTCCGATGCCTCTAGCCCGCCTTGCCGCCGAGCCAGGCCGCGAATTGGTCGATGGTCTGATCGGCGATCGTCTGCATGGTGGCCGGCGAGACCCCCTTCCAGCTGTCGCCGCCCGCGCTGGCGCCGGAATTGACCGACGGAGCCTTCTGCTGACCATTGATGCGGTGCAGCCGGTTGCCGGCGGGGTCATAGATATCCCAGACGTAGATGACGGTGATGTCGGCGCCTTCCGACATCGTCGAGAAATAGCCCTTCAGCACATGTGTCACGGTCTGGTCGGCGCTGCCGGCGAGCGTGATACCGCGCTGCCTGGCGCGGGTCTGCAACTCCGCCGTCAGAGGTGTCGCGGCTTCCACCGAAGCGCCGACGATCGGCGCGATCTGCAGGCGGGTCTTCGACAGGATGGCAGCGCTTTGGGCTGATGTGACCGGTGCGGCGGTGGTTGCGGGAGCGCCCGCCGTGCTGGTGGCGGGCAGCGTCTGGGTCGACGTCGCCGGCGGCGTGATCGCCGACGGTTCGAGCACGTCCTTTGCGTTGGTGCAGGCGGCAAGAGCCAATGCCACAAGCAATGACACGGTCGTCACATGCGATCGTCTCATTTGCCTTCTAACTCCTTGGCGAAGAACGCCTCCCACTGTGGATTCACTGTACGATCAAGTCGAGATCATGGCGGGACAGCGGCTTGGGCTGGGATTCGGTGGTCAGGTAGGTGCGGCCAAGCGTCATCGCCGTCTCGGTATCGGAGTCCATGATGATCATATGGGCGAACAGCGTCATGTTGGGCGCGATCGGTTCGGGATTGCCCTGGTAGAACATCGGCATGTCCATCCAGGACGGGGTGAAGCGGGCGCCGACTGAATAGCCGCAGGCGTTCAGCCGGTGCTTGGTCAGGCCGTGCGCCTCCATGGTGCGGGCATGCGCATCGAAGACGTCGCCGAAGCTGTTGCCCGGCGTCATCGCCTTTTCGACAGCCAGAAGGGCCGCGCGGGCGGCGTCGAACAGTTCCTGATGGCGCTTCGACACCTTGCCGGTCAGCACCGTGCGCATCATCGGTGCGTGGTAGTGGTTGAAGACGCCGGCCCATTCGAGCGTCAGCTGGTCATTTTTGGTGAGCTTGCGGCGGCCGGCCTTGTAGCGGCACAGCAGCGCATCGACGCCGGAGCCGATGATGAATTCGTTGGCCGGATAGTCGCCGCCGCCGGCAAAGATCGCACCCTGCATGGCGGCCAGGATCAGGGCTTCGTCGCCGCCTTGCTTGATCAGCGGCAGCGCCGCGTCGAGCGCATCATCGGAAAGATTGGCGGCCTTCTCGGCCTTGGCGACCTCGGCCGGGCTCTTGAACAGGCGCAGACGGCCGACAATGCCGGACGCATCGGCGATCTGGCCGAAGGTCTGCAACTGTTCGTCGAGCCGTCGGCCATTGAACGCGGTCAGGCCATGGGTGTCGTATTCGACGCCGATGCGGGCGCCGAGCAGGTCGAGTTCGTTGAGCAGATTGCGCAGGTCGACCGCCGGATTGGCGCCGTTGCGGTCCGTCCACAAGACGATGTTGTCGATAATCGAGGTCTGACGCGCCTGGCGCAGGTCGGCCGAGCGGGTCAGAAGCACCATCGAACCGTCGGCCTTCACCACCAGGCACTGGAAGAAGCAGAAGCCGAACGTGTCGTAGCCGGTCAGCCAGTACATGCTTTCCTGCGCGAACAGCAGGATGGCGTCGAGCTTCTTTTCGGCCATCTCGATGATCAGCCGGTCGCGCCGCGCGTCAAATTCAGATCGTTCAAAATGCAGCGCCATTATTCCCTCTCCAAGACAATTGCCGAAACCTGCCGGCCGTAATCGGGCTCCTTGCGATGCGTGGTGCGCCGGTAGGAGTAGAACAGGCCCTCCTCGGCGTAAGTGCAGCGGTCGAGGCCCTCAGCCGTCACGCCGGCCTTGGCCAACCGGTCAACCGTGTAGCGGTTGAGGTCGAACATCGCATGGCCGGCATTGGCGGACGGCGCGAAATAGAGGATGTTTTCGGCGTCGGCTTCGACAAAGCGGGCGACGAATTCCGGGCCGATCTCGTAGTTTTGCGGGCCGATGGAGGGGCCCAGCACGGCGACGATGTTTTGACGCCGGGCGCCGAGGCTTTCCATTGCCAGGATGGTGTTTTCGAGCACGCCAGTGAACGCGCCTTTCCAGCCGGCATGCGCGGCGCCGATGATGCGCGCCTGGGCATCAGCGAACAACACGGGACCGCAATCGGCGGTCGAAGCGCCGATGGCGATGCCCGGTCGGTCGGTGACGATGGCGTCTGCCTTGGGCCGCTCGCCGGCAAAGGGCTCCCTGGCGATGATGACGTCGGGCGAATGGATTTGCCAGGCGGTTAACAGATGGCTCGCCGGCACGCCCATCCATGCCGCGACACGGGCGCGGTTCTGCGCCACAAGCATCGGGTCGTCATTCGATCCGGTGCCGATGTTGAGGCCCTGGTAGATGCCGCCGGAGACACCGCCGACGCGGGTGAAATAGCCGTGGCGAATGCCTTGTGCCCGCGCCTTGTCCAGCAGCGGCGACCGAACGGGATCCGGTTTGGTCTGATTCAGCATGCGGGCGTTGTTGTCCGTGTGGGCGGTTTCGTCAAGAAGAAGGTGCTTGGTCGAGAACAGGCGCTGCAAAGCGCGGACGGGAGATTGGGAGGGGTGGCGGTAAAAAGTCAATCCGCCCCGGCGAAGGGCCGAACCGCCACGCCGCGGGGCAGTACCGCAAGCACCTTGAACAGCTCGCCCATGGCTTGCGGCCCTGCGAGGCGCTCGACGTCCCCGGCGATCCTTTCGCGCGCCGCCTGGCCGGCATCGGCGCCAAGCCGGCCGGCGCGCTCGAGGATACCCATGCCGAGGAGGAAGTCGCCCTGTGTCGTCAGATGAGCTTCGAGGCCATGTGCACGCACGATCATGGCAAGGGCGGCGAAATCGACATGGGAGGTGAGGTCGGCCTCACCGGGATTGGCCAGCACATCTTCGTGATCGTGGCTGCGCAAGGCCTGAAGCGTGTCCCCGACACCCGGCTGGAAATGGCCGTAGTCGAGAAACAGGCCAACGCCGCCATGCCTGGATATGCGCTCGGCGATCGTTGCCATGAGCGCGGTGCGGGCAGGCGCCACTTCGGCAATCGCGCCTTGCGGCGCTTGAGTGGCATCGGCGGGCAGCAGCGTCGGGTCGACCGAACCGGCGCCGGCGAAGAAGCAAAGGTCGTTGGTCTCGTCGAGGCCGACCATGCGCTCGCGCCAGCCGGTGCCGGCTCGGACGAACTGGCGGATGGGCACGGCGTCGAACAGTTCGTTGCCGACGATGAACAGCGGTTGCTGCGGCAAGGTCTCGATGGTTTCATGCCAGCCAACCGCGAAGGGTGTGGCGCCAAGCGTCTGCTTCTGCACCTCGGTCAGGCGCGGGCTGGTCTCGATCATGGCGAAGGTGGCGCCGCTGGCCAGATCAGGATCGAGCCGCGACAGCGTACGCAACATGTCCTTCATCAGCGTGCCGCGGCCGGGGCCGATCTCGGCGATGGTGGCCGGCAGCGGCCGGCCGCTCGCCTGCCACGCCTGGTACATCCACACGGCGACCAGTTCGCCGAACATCTGGCTGATTTCCGGCGCGGTGATGAAGTCGCCGCCCGCACCAAAAGGCTCGCGCGTCGTGTAGTAGCCGTCCGCCGGGTCGAACAGGCACAGCGCCATGTATTCGTTGATCGGAAGTGGCCCCAATGCCTCGATCAGGTCGACGATGCGGGTTTTCAGCCGTGTCATGCCGGCTGCGGCTGCGCCACCGGCCTGGCGGTCAGCATCGCCCAGATACCGGCCAGCACCATCGGCGTCGACAGGATCATGCCCATGGTCAGCCAGTTGGTGCCGAGGAGGTAGCCGAGCTGCTGGTCGGGCTCGCGGAAGAACTCGACGAAAATGCGCGACAGGCCGTAGCCGCAGATGAAGGCGCCGCCGACGAAGCGCGGCGTCTTCAGCTTGAGGCGCGAATGGGTGAGGATGCGCAGCACGAGGAACAGCACCACGCCTTCGAGAAGCGCCTCGTAGAGCTGGCTCGGGTGACGGGCAAACGGCCCGCCATTGGGGAATTCGAAAGCCCAGGGCACGTCGGTCGGGCGCCCCCATAGCTCGGAGTTGATGAAGTTGGCGACGCGCACCAGGCCAAGGCCGACCGGCACGCCGGCCGCCACGACGTCAAACAGCGACCAGATGCGGATGCCGCGCTTGATGGAAAACAGCGTCATGGCGAGGATGACGCCAAGCAGGCCGCCATGGAACGACATACCGCCTTGCCAGACCGCCAAGATGTCGAGCGGGTGGGCGATGTAGCGTGGCAGATCATAGAACAGCACATAGCCGGTGCGGCCGCCCAGCACGACGCCGATGGCCGCCCAGACGATGAAGTCGTCGAGATCCTCCGGCTTCATCGGCAGGACGCCGTTCGGCCATAGCTTGGCATTAGAGGCGAGCCGCTTGGCATACCACCAGGCGAACAGGATGCCGACGATATAGCCGAGGCCATACCAATGCACCGCCAGCGGCCCGATCTGGATGAGGATCGGGTTGATGTTGGGGAAGGGTAGGGAGGCCAGAGGCAGCAGGAAATATTCGTTCAACGGGGAACTCTCGGTTGCGAACGTGTTTGCGCGCGGACCATGCGGCAGGGTTTTGGCAGGGTCAAGGCAAGGTGGGCGCCCTCGACTTGATGCCGCAGCGCGGCGCAACATGCTTGCATTCGACGCGCGGCGCCATTACCTCATTTCGAGCAAGCGAGGATTTGCCATGTCGACCGGACCGAACCGCATTCTCGATGAATTCGCCAAGCTGATGACCGATGCCGCCGGCGCTGCCCAGGGCGTGCGCCGGGAGGTGGAGACCGCCTTCAAAGGCCAGGCCGAACGCATCCTCAACACCATGGACGTGGTGCAGCGCGAAGAGTTCGAGGCCGCGCGCGAGATGGCCGCCAAGGCCCGGGAAGAAAACACCCGCCTTGCCGCCCGTATCGAGGTGCTCGAGGCGAAGCTTGCGGAACTGGCCGGTGACGCCGCACCGGCGGCGGCGGCCAAGCCCCGCACAAAAAAATAATCGTTAAACTTTTCCACATAGCCCGATCCTGAAAAGCGCTTTGCCGTGAATCGCTTAACGGCATTGCATGAATCTTTGTGACAGCGGCTTTCCACATGCGAATGACGCAGTGCGAAAAATTGGGCTGTTCACGCGACTCCCGATCAATAGACTGAATTTGTTGCATGATTCGGAGCAGGGTCATGCGACCGGGCGGTGGGGTCCGGTCTGGGGTCTTTGCGTCGAGAAGTCGTCTTTTGCGCAGGAAAGTCCTGGCCGTCCGAGTTCTAGACAAGATTGTTCGTTGTGTGTGCCCTCCCGCGGAGCGTGTGGCGGCGCTCGTACAGAACGACAGGAAGCATTCCATGGAACTTCTCGAACTCGAATTCTCCCGCGAAATCCATCCGGTGGATGTTATCGAGCAGGTGGCCCACAACAACGACTGGTCCTTTGAGCGGGCAGGCGACGACGAGATTTCGATCTCGGTTGCCGGAAGCTGGACCGACTATCACGTCTCCTTTTCGTGGATGGAGGATTTCGAAGCGCTGCACCTAGCCTGTGCCTTCGACATCAAGGTGCCGGAGACCCGCGCGCTGGAAGTGATGCGGCTCTTGTCGTTGATCAACGAGCAGATGCTGTTTGGCCATTTCGACCTCTGGGAGCAGGAGGGCGCGATTATGTTCCGCCAGTCGCTGCTGCTGGCCGGCGGGGTCGAGCCGTCGAGCCAGCAGGTCGAAGTGTTGCTGTCGTCGGCGCTGGAAGCCTGCGAATGCTATTTCCAGGCGTTCCAGTTCGTCGTCTGGTCGGGAACCTCGGCCAAGGACGCCCTGGCCGGCGTGCTGTTCGAGACCTACGGCAACGCCTGAGTCCCCGTGAGGCAGACAAGACCAAGATGAGTTCGAACAGCGAGCGCAAGCCCGAGATCAGTTTTGCCGATTTCGATCGTGTCGACATCCGCGCCGGCACGATCGTCGAGGCCGAACCGTTTCCCGAGGCGCGCAAGCCCGCATTCAAGCTGAAGATCGATTTCGGCCCCGGCATCGGCATCAAGAAATCGTCGGCGCAGATCACCAAATATTATACACCGGAGACGCTGATCGGCCGGCAGGTGTTCGCGGTGGTCAATTTCCCGCCGCGCCAGATCGGTCCATTCATGTCGGAAGTGCTGACGCTCGGCTTTCCCGACGAAGAGGGCGCTGTGGTGCTCGGAGCGATTGAGCGCAAGGTGCCGGATGGCGGGCGGTTGTTTTAGGCTAGAGGAACGACCGTCGTTCCTTCGCGCTCCCTCCGTCCTGCTGATGTCGAACAGTACGATGCCGCCAGCCTTGAGTCAGGCCGCCAGCTTGCGCGTTGTGCCCAGTGCTTCCTCGACCGTATCGAGAAACATCTCCGCACAGGCTTTCCAGCTATAGCGCATGGCACGTTCGCGGGCTTCGGCACGGTCTACATTGAGCGCGGCAAGCGAGGCCTCGCGCAGATCGTTGGAGACCGCGCCGCCGAAGCCGTCGCCGACGATGTCGACCGGCCCGGTCACCGGATAGGCGGCAACCGGCGTGCCGCTGGCCAATGCCTCGATGATGACGTTGCCGAACGTGTCGGTGCGGCTCGGGAAGACGAAGACATCGGCCGAGGCATAGATCTCGGCCAGTTCGTCGTTGGGGCGATGGCCAAGGAAATGCGCTTGCGGATATTTTGCCTTGAGCCTGGCAAGCTCGGGGCCTTCGCCGACGATCACCTTGCTGCCCGGCAGGTCGAGGTCGAGAAAGGCGGAGAGGTTCTTTTCGATGGCGACGCGGCCGACGCAGAGGAAGACAGGGCCGGGGAAGCCGAGATCCTTCTTCTTGTCGGGCCGGAAATGGTCGGTGTCGACGCCGCGCGTCCACGGCCGCAGCTTGGTGAAGCCGCGCGCTGAGAGGTCGTCTGCGAGCGACTGGGTGGCGACCAGCGTGCCTTGGCCGGAATTGTGGAAATCGCGCAGCCAGCGATAGGCCCAGCTTTCCGGCACCGGCAGCCGTGCGCTGAGATATTCGGGGAAGCGCGTGTGATAGCTGGTGGTGAACGGCCTGCCGGCATTGCGGCAATAGCGCCGCGCCATGATGCCGAGCGGTCCTTCGGTGACGATGTGGATGTGGTCGGCTCTGCCGGCGTCGATCAGGCGCGCGACATGGCCGGGCGTGGTCAGCGCCAGCCTGATGTGGGGATAGGTCGGCAAGGGCAGGGTGCGAAAGATGTTCGGCGTCAGGAAATCCACGGCGACATCGAAGGATTTCAGCGTCTCGGTGAGCCGCTCCAGCGTGTGGACAACGCCGTTAACCTGCGGCCGCCAGGCATCGGTGACCATCAATATGCGCATGGCGGCCCTTTGCAGGAAAGGTCGACGGTTGCCTTGAGACGATGCCGGAACGGCGACCAGCCCGCTGCTCTCGCTTCGCTCCAGCGCACCCGGACGGGCACGGGGTCGAAGTGAGGCGGCAAGGCCGAATCGATTGAGGTCGCGCGCTTCATGCACGCTCTTGATCATGGTTTCATGACGGGCGGATGAAGCCGGTTTCCACTTTTCGGAATCGTGCCCCGTTATGCGGGAACCTTGATGACAGCGCGCAGTCCGCCGAGCGGGCTGTCTTCAAGGGTGATGTCGCCGCCATGGGAACGGGCGATGTCGCGGGCGATCGACAGGCCGAGCCCGGTGCCGCTGGCATCGAGGTTGCGGGCCTCGTCGAGCCGCACGAAGGGTTTGAACACGTCTTCGCGCCGGTCAGCGGGGATGCCCGGACCATCGTCGTCGATGGTGACCAGCAGCGAGCCGCGGCCATGGGTGGCGTTGACTTCCACCGTCTTGGCATAGCGGAAGGCGTTGCCGATCACGTTGGACATCAGCCGGGCAAAGGCGTTCGGCCGCACATGCACGTCGGGGTCTCCGGCAAGCGTCGTCGACAGCTTGCGCTTGCGCAGCCTGGCCTCCTCGTCGAGTTTCTCGAAATAGGCCTCGAGATCGAACCGTCCGGCGTCTTCCGAAGCCTCGCCACGGGCAAAGGCGAGATAGCCTTCGAGCATCGACTGCATGTCGTCGATGTCCTGGTCGAGCGCGGCCTTGGTCTCGGCCTTGCCGCCGGAAAGCGCCAACTGCAGCTTGAAGCGGGTGAGGATGGTTCGCAGGTCATGGCTGACGCCGGTCAGCATGGCGGTGCGTTGCTCGATCTGGCGCTCGATGCGCTCGCGCATCTGCATGAAGGCAAAGCCGGCGCGGCGAACCTCCTCGGCGCCGCGCGGCCGGAAGTCGCGCGGCATCGGCCGGCCCTTGCCGAAACTTTCGGCGGCTTCGGCGAGCATCAGGATCGGCCGGATCTGGTTGCGCAGGAAGGGGATGGCGATCATCAGGAGCACCAGCGAGGTGCCGACCATCCAGATCAGGAAGATGTGGGTGTTGGAGGCATAGGCCTGGCTGCGGCGCACGAAGACGCGCAGCACCTTGCCCTCGAGCTGCACGCGCACCTCGACGATGTTGGAGTTGCCGACCGTGTCGATCCAGAACGGGCGGTTGATCTGGCGGGTGATCTCGGACGAGAGAACATCATCCAAAATCGAGAAAAACGGCTTTGGACCGGGCGCGGGCAGTGGGTCGGGCGGCAAGAGGTCGACCTTCAGCTGCATGCGGTCCTGGGCGATGCGGATGATGTTGGTGTAGTCGGCATCGCGCGGATAGGTCTCGATCAGGTCGATGATGGCGGCAATGTCGCGCACGGTGGCCTGCGACAGGCGCTGCGTCACGGTTGCCCAATGACGTTCCATGAAGACGAAGGCGACGACCGATTGCAGCAGGATCATCGGCGCGATGACGATGATCAGCGAGCGGGCATAGAGCCGCTTGGGCATATAGAGCGAGACGAGGCGCCAGAAGCGGTTCCAGGCGCGCGGCACCGCCTTCAGCGTCCGCGCGGCGCGTGCGCTCAAGCCGCCATTGCCCGGCTGTTCCAGTTCCGTGGTTGCCATTCGCTCATTTCGCTTGCCCGCAGCCGCTCAACAGGCCGCAGGCGGCATTCTATTCCACGCTGAGCCGATACCCAATACCGCGCACGGTCTGCAGCCAGACCGGGTTGGACGGATCGCGCTCGATCTTGCGGCGCAGCCGGTTGATCTGGACGTCGATGGTGCGCTCGCCGACCTCCGAATCGTCACCGACAAGCTCGTGGCGGGGTATCGTCTCGCCGGCCCTTGCCGCGAAGATCGCCAGGATCTCCTGTTCGCGGTCGGTCAGCTTCAGCGCCTCGCCGCCACGCTTCAATTCGCGCCGGGCGATCTGGAAGGTGTAGGGGCCGAAGACCAACTGCTCGACCTTGGGCGTGGTCGCCGGGCCACCACGGCGAAGGATGTTGTTGATGCGCAGGATCAGCTCGCGCGGATCGAACGGCTTCGGCAGGTAGTCGTCGGCGCCGGCCTCAAGCCCTGAGATGCGGCTGTCGGTCTCCGACAGGGCCGTCAGCATCAGGATCGGTACGTTCTTTTCGGCCCGCAGCGACTTGGTCAGGTCGACGCCCGTCTCACCCGGCATCATGACGTCCAGCACCAGAAGGTCGAAGTCGAGGCCGGCAAGCTTGCGCCTGGCTTCGCCGGCATTGCCGGCGACGGTGACGCGAAAGCCGTTTTCGGTCAGATACTGCTTGAGAAGATTGCGGATTCGGGTGTCGTCGTCGACCACAAGCAGGTGTGGCGCGTCGTCGTCCGGTGCGGCCGCGTGATCGACCCGTTCAGTGCTCTCCATGGCTTTTCCCTGACATTTTTGCGGACCCAACGTCGATCTGCGCCCTCAGTTCCGGATTGACCATCGCTTCGAGGAACCGTTCCACCAAGGTTCGTTCGGCTATTCCGGAATCTCCCAATGCAGCATGGATGCGGCGCGACTGTGGCCGCGCCAGCGCCAACGCCAGCGCACGGCCCTTGGCCGTCGGGTAAAGCTCGCGCTGGCGGCGGTCGCGCGGACCTTGCAACTGCACGACATGGTCGGTGTCGATCAATTGCTTGAGCACGCGGGCCAGGCTCTGCTTGGTGATCTTCAGCACGTCGAGCAGTTCGGCGACCGTCAGGCCAGGCCTGCGGTTGACGAAATGCAGCACCCGGTGATGGGCACGGCCGAAGCCGTAGTCGGCCAGGATCTGGTCCGGATCGGAGGTGAAGTCGCGATAGGCAAAGAAGAGCAGTTCGATGATGGCGAAGTCGATGCCGTCCTCGACCGACATCGCGGTCCTGATCGGTTTTCCGGCGGCTGGGCTTCGATCCGTCATTATTTCTCCGTGGGAAAGAGAGATTATGTCAGTACTATTGACGTAATTTCCCTGCAATGGTAATTTTTGACAAGCTTTTGGGCGGATTGCGAACGAAAAGGCAAGGGAAGCCGGTTTTTCCGGAATTTCCTAAGTTTGCCAGAGCGCAATTATCCGCCTACGCTCCACCATAAAAGCCGCTTTGGGCGGCCGACACGAAACACACAACGATACAACTATCCGGGCTGCCGCCCGTGGGAGGTTACCATGGCATCCGTTCCCTTCGATCAACTCGATGGCTTCATCTGGATGAACGGCGAATTCGTCCAATGGGGTGACGCCAAGATCCATGTGCTGACGCACGGGCTGCATTACGCCAGCGCCGTTTTCGAGGGAGAGCGTGCCTATGGCGGCGAGATCTTCAAGCTCAACGAACACACCGAGCGCCTGCATGAATCGGCACGCCTGCTCGGTTTCAATATCCCCTATTCGGTGGCCGAGCTCAACGACGCCTCTTCCACGCTTCTCAAGAAGCAGGGTTTCCAGGACGCCTATGTCCGGCCGATTGCCTGGCGCGGCAGTGAGCAGATGGGCGTCTCGGCGCAGAACAACCGCATCAACTGCGCCATCGCCATCTGGCAATGGCCGAGCTATTTCGATCCTGCGCAGAAGCTGAAAGGCATCCGTCTCGATGTGGCGGAATGGCGCCGGCCCGACCCGCGCACCGCGCCTTCCAAGTCGAAGGCCGCCGGCCTCTACATGATCTGCACCATGTCCAAGCACGCCGCCGAGGCCAAAGGCTATGCCGACGCCATGATGCTCGACTGGCGTGGCCAGGTCGCCGAAGCGACCGGAGCCAACATCTTCTTCGTCAAGGAGGGGAAGATTCACACACCCAAGCCCGACTGCTTCCTCGACGGCATCACCCGCCGCACGGTCATTGGGCTGGCCAAGGATCGCGCCTTGGAGGTGATTGAACGCGCCATCCTGCCGGAAGAGCTGGAAAGCTTCGAGCAGTGCTTCCTGACCGGGACGGCAGCGGAAGTGACGCCGGTTTCCGAGATCGGGCCTTACCGATTCGAGGTCGGCGAAATAGCCAAGAATCTTATGAATGACTATTCTGCGGCCGTTCAGCCCAAGCACGCGATCGCCGCAGAATAACGAAAGTCACAGCTTTTTTAGGAAGTAGGGGCGGTTTTCGGGCCGCCCCTTTTATTTCAGCGTTTCTGCATTTGACTTTCGTCCAATTCGGCGTCTCATGATGGTGTCGGCCCGGGAGGCTGACAGCTATGGAGGGACTAATCATATGGACATGAACACGCTTCTTCCGATCATCATACAGGTGATTACTGGCGTCATCGGTGGTCAGGCGGTCGGTGCGGCGCTCAAGACGGCGGCGATGGGTCAGCTTCCCAAAATCCTGGGCGGAGCCATTGGCGGCGTCGGCGGTGCGGCGATCCTCGGCAGCCTGCTGGGTGGCGGTGCGGTCGATCCGGCGGCTGCGGCAGCAGCAACGAGCGGTCTCGGCAGCGCGCTGAACCTGCAGAACATCGTCGGCGGCGCCGGCGGCGGCGCGATCTTGACCGCCATTCTCGGCGCGGTCATGGGCGCCATGAAGAAGTAGGCAGGCCGTTTCGGTCTTTTCAAATGGGCGGCTTCGGCCGCCCATTTCCGTTTTCGGAGCTACCGATGTTCGTCTTTCGAGGGTGGACGCCCTTTGTCCGCGCCTCTACATCACCCGTGAACATCGAAAGGACGATCATGGGTCAGCTCAATGCCGGCATCGTGCCGGTCACACCGTTCCAGCAGAATTGCACCATCCTGTTCGACATGGATGACAAGCATGGCGTCGTCGTCGATCCTGGCGGCGATATCGACAAGGTGCTGGCGGTGCTGAAGGACAATGCGATCTCAGCCGGGGCTATCTGGATAACGCATGGCCACATCGACCATGCTGGCGGCGCAATGGAGTTGAAGGAGGCGCTCGGCGTCGAGATCATCGGTCCGCATGAGGCCGACAAGTCGCTGCTCGACAATCTGGAAAACCAGGGCAAGCGCTACGGCATCGCCGGAGCGCGTAACTGCGTGCCCGACCGGTTCCTGGCCGAAGGCGAGACCGTGTCGTTCGGTGGCCATGTGTTCGAGGTGCTGCACTGCCCCGGCCATGCACCAGGTCACGTTGTTTATTACAACCGCGCGGCCAAGTTCGCCCATGTCGGCGACGTGCTGTTCCGCGGCTCGGTCGGCCGCACCGACCTGCCGGGCGGCGACCACGCGGCGCTGATCGCTTCGATCAAGGACAAGCTCCTGCCGCTCGGCGACGACATCGGCTTCATCTGTGGCCACGGTCCCGGCGGACGTTTTGGCGAGGAGAGGCGGACCAACCCTTTTTTGACTTGAACCAGGCTCGGAACCGTAGCTGTTTTCATCAGCCTCAAGCGACCGTTGACATTGTAGGGACCACAACAAAAAAGCGCTGGCCTTGCGGTCAGCGCTTTTCTGTTTTGGGGGCAGGGAAGCCCTTGGTTTAATTGGCAGTGCAGAAATGCTGTTCGCCGTCATTGCCGGTGAACGTTCCGGTACGGGAATTGAAGCTGCGGTAGCGGTCCGAGCAGTATTCGTACCAGTCACGCGTCCACGGCTCGGCATAACGATCGGCGTAGACCACCCGCGGCTCCGCATAGTAGCGGCGCACCGGGGCCGGGCGTATCACCACGTCACGATCGTAACCGTCATCGTAGTAGCGGTCAGCGCCGGGCGGCGGCCGGTCATTGGCCAATGCACCACCGATCAGCGCGCCGGCCGCGAGGCCGAGCACGCCGGCGGCAATGGCATCGCCGTTGCCATGATGGCCATGATGACGGCGCCAGTCGCGTGCATTGGCGGCGGGCAAGGCCGTCAGCGTGGTAGCGACCACGGCAGCGGCCAGGACGGCGGTTTTGAAAATTCGGTTCATGTCGATCTCCTTCGTGCCGGCCCGTGTAGTTCGGGGATGCGGTCCGGCTTTACCGAAGACTAATATGCGACCGTGGCTGAACGGGGGCTGAACGGATTTTTACGTGTCTATTCAAAACAGACGTCAAAAATCATAGGCTCTCAAGGGAGCGATCTGCCTGGGATCGCCGGTTTGAAGCCGGCTCAGCCGACCGACAGGTTGACGGCCTTGGGACCCTTGCCGCGCTTGTCCGGCTCGGTGTCGAACGACACTTTCTGGCCATCCTCGAGACCGGGAAGACCGGACGCCTGCACGGCTGAAATATGGACGAAAACATCCTTCGCTCCATCATCGGGCGTGATGAAGCCGAAGCCCTTGGCATGGTTGAAGAATTTGACGGTGCCGGTCTGCGGCATGGGAAGCTCCTTTGTCCCATAAACTCCAGTCTCGGGCCGGCAAATGCCCGAGTGGAAATTTGTCCTTTATTTTAGCGTCATCGGCAAGGGAAAGTTTTGCGGGCGTCTAAAGCACGTTGCGGCGCGCTTTGGGTCTTTGTTTTTATGCAAGTCGTTGCCCAGAACCTGGCGGCTTGGGCGACATCACCGGCCCGCGCCTTCGATAAGGAAAAGGCGCGACGAAGATCGCCGCGCCTTTCAAAATTCAGATCCCTCTCCAGGCCAGGTGCAGGCATGGAGCCTCCGTCGCACGTCCGAGTGACATGCGGCGCGCCGATGGCTCAGGCTGCGCGGAGGTTGACGGCCTTGGGGCCCTTGCCCATGCGGTCCGGCTCGACGTCGAAGGTGACCTTCTGGCCGTCGACGAGCGTGCGCAAGCCGGAGGCTTCGATCGCGGAGATATGGACGAACACATCCTTGGCGCCACCATCGGGCGTGATGAAACCGAAGCCTTTGGTCGCGTTGAAGAATTTAACGGTGCCGGTCTGGGCCATTGGGGAAACTCCTTCACCCGTTCAGTCTTTGGTGGTCCCGCCCGCCGCCTGGCGCAAAGGGCAGTTCCCGGTGGTTGCTTCGGCAGTCATGCATTGGCGCATGGTCAAACCCCCCGCCGAAAACGGGGCCGTCAGAGATTCACAGTATCGGGGAAAGGTCGTCCAAAACGTTCCGCTCTCCGGGTCGCAAATGCCCGAACACGGAATTTATCGCACGGAAACGTGATGGTTGCAAGATACCGCCGCGGGCCGCCACACTGGGCGCATCCCGACGCAAGGATCGACTGACTTGGGCATCGATGGGCTCGGCATAGGCTTGCTTGCCGGTCGGGTCATCGGCCAGAGCCAGCCCACGAATGGGCCAGACATCGGCGGCGCGCTACCCCCCCTTGCGGGCCAGGCGCCGTCGTCGTTGCGGGGCCCAAACGGGGGGTTGCATTTGGCAAGGGAATGGCGAGGATCGATAACCGGAGACGCGATCGTGGGAGATCATCATGAAATTTCTGGCGGCAATCTTTTCGCGGCAGGGTTTTGCCATCCTGTTGCTGTCGGCAATTCTTGCCGCCTGCACCGTCGTCGTCGATGAGGGACCAGGGCCGCGCCCGCGTCCGCCACGGCCCGAACCGCAATATTGCAGCAAGCAGTACGAGCCGGTCTGTGCCCGCCGCGGCGGCGACCGCCAGACCTTCGCCAATGCCTGTCTTGCCGACCGGGCCGGCTACCGCATCGTGCGCGACGGCCCGTGCCGCGACGGCGGCGGTGGCGGTGGCGGTGGCGGTGAAGAGCAGACGTTCTGCACCCGCGAATATGCTCCGGTCTGCGGCCGCCGTCATGGCGAGATGCGCACCTTCCCCAATTCCTGCGAAGCCCGCGCCGCGGACTATCGCGTCGTTGGCGACGGGCCGTGCTGAGAACGCTGCGCCTTGTTGAGGACGACAGGCGTCAAGCCGTCGGCTTCACCTGGCGACAGTAGGCGATGAACTCGGACGCGGGCATGGGTTTGGCGAAAAGCCAGCCCTGGGCGTAGTCGACGTCGCGCGCCGCGAGATAGTCGGCTTGCGCCTGCGTTTCCACGCCCTCGGCAACGATCTTCAGCTTTAGTGTCTTGGCCATGTCGATGATATGCGGGGTGACGAACTGGTGGCGGAATTCGTGCTGATCGTATCGATGAACGATTTGTCGATCTTGAGCGCATCGAGCGGCAGCCCCTCGAGATAGGACAGGCTGGAATAGCCGGTGCCGAAGTCGTCGATTGCCACTGCGTGGCCAAGTTCGCGGGCACGAACGAGCGTCGAGCGGGCCGAGTTGATATCGACGAAACCTCGCTCTGTCGCCTCGAGCCAGATTTGCTGGGGCCGGATCCCGGTGTGCTGCAACGCGTTTTCGATGATAGGCAGGACCCGCGCGGTGCCGACATCGGTTGCGCTGAGATTGATGGCGATGTGAAGCGAGCGGTCGGCGACCAGAAGCCTGTTCAGGTCGAACACAACCATCGCGATGACCTGATCGGTGATCGCCGTGATCAGGCCGCTCTCTTCCGCCAGCGGAATGAAGAGATCGGGCCGGACCAGGGAACCGTTCGGCCGCTTCCAGCGCACCAGCGCTTCCGCCCCGATGCAATTGCCGGTCCTGAGTTCGACGATCGGCTGATAGTGGACGATGAATTCGCGCTTGCGTACGGCGATCTGCAATTCTCCCAAGGGCGAAAGCCGCCTTCGCGACAGCCACACAACCATGCCGATGATGAAGGCGGCCATGAAGGCGCCGAGCGGGAGCAGCAGAAATTGCTGCTGGCGAACGCTGCCCAGGATCTGGCTTGTCGGTTCGGTGGCGACAGCGATCCAGCCCGTCTCGCGCGCCGTGGCAAACAGGAGATCGTCATCGATGCCTTTGCTGGGGCCGGCGATGATCTTCTCGACGCGGGCGGGATCAGGGCCGTTTAGTGCTCCAAGCAGGATGCCCGTTTGCGTCGTCAAGGCGAGTTGGACACCGGGATCGACGATGACGTCGACAAAGCGTACCGGATCGACAAGGACGTTGTGATCCCTGTATCGCAGCGCCATCAGAAAATGGTCCTCGCTCATCACCGGCTGCATGCGGGCGGTGACGGCAATGCCGTCCCTGGTGGTGAAGTCAGGGGTGGATTGCGCAACGCGCGCTTCGGTCGATCCCCAGGAAGAGCATTTAAGCAGGCCGTTTTCGAAATAGCCCATTTCTTCGATCGGGCGCGTGTTGATGGTGAGTTGCCGCATGCGGGCTATATGGTCCGCCGAACAGCGGATGCCGGTGAACTGGTCGATCTGCCGCAAAGCGGCGGTGGCATCCTTGAGCGAGATGTCGGCCCTGGCGATGGCGCGGCTGGCGAACAGCTGCAGCCGCTCATGTTCCTTTTGGACGGCCTGAATCCAAGCGAGATGAAACATAGCCGCGATTGGCACGATGGCGCCCAGCATGGCCAACACCACCGCCGTCACGATGATGCGCGACCTGTCCATGCGCCTCCTGCCTTCTGGTATGAGCGGCGATCGTGGGTGGTCGCCCGCAACGTCTCGGCCACCAATCGCGGCAGCGGCCCGGTTCAGGCGGATCTTAGGGCCTCGATCTTACGTGAACTTTAATGGAGTCGTTGGGCAGCACCGCTGCTCTAAACCGGATAGGCGCCGTCGGCCGGGCCGGCATAAAGCTCGCTGCCATTGTCGTCGCAAATGCGCAGGCGATCGGGGATTTGCGGCATGGCCAGCGTGTGGAACAGCGCGGTGGCGCCCTGCAGCGCGGCGCGCAGGTTCGGCGCCTCCAGTGATACCTTGTCGAGAGTGGCTTCGTCGGCGTCGCGCGACCGGTAGAACTCGATGACGAAATTCAAGCGCGCCTCCGTGGCAGAGCATTGCGCGGGCCTGTTCAGTCAATTCGTCCCCCACAGAGGGACGACGGAGAGGACGCACGAGGCGCGCCCTCCAGTTTGTCAGCCCTTCGACTTCGGCTTCAGGCTGCTCTCCGCCTGCTTGACCGAGGAGCCGAACGGGGAGGCGGGCTTTGCCACGACCTTGTCCTTCTTCGGCTTGCGCGTTTCGCGGTTGCTTCGCTGTTGACCTTTGGACATGTCGTGCTCCTGCTTCAGTGTTGGCTTGGCGGTGGGGTCTCAGATAAGCGGGTTGCCGGCAACAACCGGATCTGCCGGTTCGAGATTGTCTTCGGTGGTGACCCGCTCATAGGTCTCCTGCTCGCTGCGGATGCGGTACTGCGGCGAACCATCCTTGACCGGCAGCCTGCTCTTGATCTGGAACAGTTCGGCGGTCTTCTGGACGAGGCCGGTGCGGCTCTTCATGCGCACGGTCTGACCGATCGAAAACTGGTGCGCGGGCGTGTCGGTACGCGGGCGCGCATTCTGCTGGAAACGGATCATGCTGCATTCTCCCTGTCGCGCTTCAGCGCTGTTTCGAGTTCGAGGTAATCGATGGCGACAAGCTGGCTGGTGGGCGGGTTTTTCGCTGCCCTTGCCGGCAGATGGATGAAAGTGGCGACGCGGCGCCAGGCAAGCCGCGACATGCCCTCGATCAGCTCTTCGTCGTGGTCGATGTCGTAGTCGCCGGCCGGCAGCTGCCCTTCCAGTCCGCCGAGCACGAAAGGTGCGGTGAAGTGCGCGATGGAGTGGGTGGTGCGGTCCGGCATTGTCTTACCTATGCAAAGCAGCGGTCCTGAAAACAAAAAAGCGGGGACGAGCCCCGCGTTCCTATTTCCGGCAGTCGCTGGAAATAAGCCGCTTTCGAGAGCTGCCAGTACATCCGTGGTCAGCGTTCATCGAATTCGGCCGGATCAGATCAATTGCAAATTGGCGGCCGACTCGCGGCCCTTGGTGTCACGCTCCAACTCGAACTGCAGCTTCTGGCCTTCGGCGAGGCCGGGGAAGCCGGCGCGCTCCAGTGCGCTGACATGGACAAAGACGTCCTTGCCGCCATCGGTCGGCTGAATGAAGCCGAAGCCCTTCTGGCCATTGTAGAACTTCACGGTTCCGGTGTTCATGTCGGTCTTTCGAAGAATGAGAATGGTCGCGCGGAGCGAATATGCCGCGCGCCCCGTATCGATGATTTGGAATGAGATTGGCGGGTCGAGAACCTCTGACGCCGCGAGATGCCAATTCTGGCCCAAAGCGATCCTGTACAAATAGGCCTTTGTTGTAATTTAATCAAGGCGTTTTAAAATAAAATTGGGTTTCATTCAAAAAATTGCGCGCTGTAACTATCAGAAAAATGATGATACAAATTCATACAATTCAAAAACTGTTTGAAGCTTAGCGGGAATAATTCTCCCGGTATTTTCATTTTTCTTGTGAATTGAAGAAGGAGACCTCGTGATGTCCGTAAAGACGCCAATAGGCACCCCCGTAACGATCACGCCGGTCGCAAAGCCGGTAATGGCAAAGCCGATGGTTGTCCTGTCGCCGCGGCTGACTGTCAGAAGTGACGAGGCGGCAAAGCGAAGGATCGCCGACACCGATGGAACGGTCCGGCGTGCCAGGCAGGTTGCCGAGACCAATCGCCTGATTTGATCTTTCCGCACCGACGAAAGGACGAGACAGCAGGCGAAGCCTTGAACCTGCGGCGCCGATGGCTTAGATCGCCACAGGCGGACAAAACACGGCAGGTTTCCCATCAACAGAGATCAAAGACGAGCGGCGGGTGCGGGAGCCAGGTCTGGCGCAGGCGGACAGCCGCCGCTGGGCCTCGACCAGTATGTGCAGCAGGCGTTGCAACTGCATCAGGCCGGGCGCCGGCAAGAGGCTGAGACGATCTACCGGCAGGTGCTGGCGCGTCAGCCCAAGCACGCCGCCGCCGCGCATTTCCTGGGACTGCTGCTGCACCAGACCGGGCGCAGCGAAGAAGGGCTGGATCTCATCGAACGGTCGGTGAGCCTGCAGCCGACGAATCCCGATTTCCTCAACAATTTCGGGACGGTGATGCGCGACCTCGGCCGCCCTGCTGCGGCCATCGATTTCTTCCGCGGGGCGGTGGATCTGCGGCCGGACCAGCTCGCGGCGCGCGACAATCTAGGCTCATCGCTGAAGCAGGTCGGCCAGTTCGAAGAGGCCGAAGAGATTTATCGCGGCACGGTTGCACGCAACCCATTTCATGTGCGCGCCCGCATCGGGCTTGCCGAAACCCTGCAGGAAGCCGGGCGGCTGGATGAGGCGCTCGCCGTCTTCCGCGAAGCGCTGACGATCCGGCCCAAGGATGCCGACCTGCTGCACGGGCTCGGCGTCGGGTTGATGGAAAAGGGCAAGCTTGACGAGGCGGCCGACCTGTTCCGGCAGGCGTTGGCGATCAATCCCGCCATGGCCACAGCCTGGCTGATGCTGACGCAGGTCAAGCGCCAGAAGGAGCGCGACAGCGAGCTTGGGGGCATGGAGGCCCAGCATGCCAAGGCGCCGCAGGACAGCCTGGCACGCATGCAGCTGTCTTTCGGACTCGGCAAGGCGAATGACGATCTCAGGGATTATGGCCGGGCCTTCGACTATTTCGCCGAAGGCAATGCGATCCGCCGCAAAGGCATCGACTACGATCAGGCCAGGACGCGGGCCGAGTTCGAGGCGATGAAGGCCACCTTCGATGCCGGCTTCTTCGAGAAGCACAGGCCCAGCTCAATCAGCGACGACACGCCGATCTTCGTCGTCGGCATGCCGCGTTCGGGCACGACGCTGGTCGAGCAGATCATTGCCAGCCATCCGCAGGTCTACGGCGCAGGCGAGCTCAGCATCTTGAAGAAGGCGGTCGGCAGGCAGTTCCCGGCGACCATGCCGGGTGGCTTCCCATGGGGCGTATCGGATACCGGCGATGCGGATTTTGCCGAGGCAGGCCAAGCCTATCTCGACATGCTGCATGCCCGCTATACGAACATGCGTCACGTCACCGACAAAATGCCAGGCAACTTCCTGCTTGTCGGCTTCATCCACATGATGATGCCGAAGGCCAGGATCATCCACTGCGCGCGCGATGCAGCGGCCACCTGCCTGTCGATCTACAAGGTGCATTTCCGCGGCGACAGCCATCGCTATGGCTACGATCTCGGCGAGCTCGCCGACTTCCACAATCTCTACACCGACATCATGAAGCATTGGCACACGGTGCTGCCGGGCGTCGTGCATGATGTACGCTACGAGGATTTTGTCGCCGACCAGGACGGACAGACGCGGGCATTGATCGCTCATCTCGGCCTGCCTTGGGACGATGCGGCACTATCGTTCCACGAAACCGACCGACCGGTTCGCACGGCTTCAGCCGCACAGGTGCGCCAGCCGATGTATCAGGGGTCGGTCGATCTGTGGAAGCGCTATGGAGACCGGCTCAAGCCGTTGCTGGACAAGCTGGATTAGTGCAACGCTATCTAGCTGATCGCGTGGCCTTAGAGATTGGCCTAAGCACCCGCGTCGTCATCCTAGGGGCTTCGCGACGGAGCTTCGCTCCTGCTTCGCCCTAGGATGACGAAGCTGAGGCTTCTTCTAATCGCTACCGGCTGCTCAAAGCTCAATGAATGGCTTGAAGCCACCGAAGATCATGCGCTTGCCGTCGAACGGCATGTCCGCCCAATCGGCCTTCAAGCGCGAGTCGGCCATCACCTTGGCCATGACGGCATCGCGGCTCTCCCGCGACTCATAGACGGCCCAGGCGAAGACGACGATCTCGTCGTCCTTGGCCTGCACGGCACGCGGGAAGGACGTGACCTCGCCATAGGGCACGTCGTCGCCGATGCATTCGACATAGGCGAGCGCGCCATGTTCCCTCCAGATAGGCCCTGCGAGGTTGGCCAGCTTCTTGTAGTCATCGAGTTTTGCCTTGGATACGGCAAGTACGAAACCATCGACATAGGACATTTTGGATCTCCTCCTGGAAGTTCACGGGGCCTCACCGGCGCTGGCCGGTGAGGGGCTCGGGCCATCGGCGGCAGATCAGGCTTTCTTCACCGGCGCGTTCATCGCCCATTCGACGCCGAACGGGTCGCGCATATTGCCCCATTGATCACCCCAGAACATGACCTGGAGCGGCACGGCGACTTCGCAGCCGGCATCGACGGCGCGCTTCCACCAGGCTTCGATATCGTCGCTGCCGAGGTGAAGCTGCATTGTGTAACCCTGCGGCTTGACGGCGGGCATTCCGTTTTCCGGATAGAAATCGGAGAGCATGAGCGTCGAGCCGTTGATGTAGAGGTGAATGTGCATGGTGCGGCCTTTTTCGTCCGCCGGATAGGCAAAGACCTGCTCCGCGCCGAAGGCCTTCTTGTAGAATTCGGCAGCCTTGAAGGCGCCATCCAACTGCAGATAGGGGGTCAATCCGCCGAGCACTTTGGCCGCGGGCTGAACGGGGGTCTGGTCAGTCATTTGTTGTTCCTCTTTGCGTTTGGCGTTGCGAGCCAAAGGACGGATGAGGCGGCGGCGATCCTACATGGCCGGGAGATTTTTTTTGGCCGACCGGCCCTGGACTGGCCAGGCAGCCGGCAGCTGAACGAGAGACGTGAAACGAACTTGCGTCGGCGGCCCCCAATCAGAGCGCAATTCTCGCTGCTCGCGGGCTAGAACAGATGGATCACGCGAACGCCGCTTCAGCCCCGAGATGACAATGATCCTCTACTATCAGACCCATTCACCCTTTGCGCGCAAAGCGCTCGTTTTCGCTCATGAGGCCGGCATTGCCGATCGGCTCGAGGTCATTCATCACGAGACCAGTCCGACCTTGCACAATGCTCGCGTCTACGCCGAAAATCCCCTCGGCAAAGTACCGGTGCTGCTGCGGCCCGACGCGTCGCCGATCTTCGACTCCGATGTCATCTGCGCCTATCTCGACACGCTGCATGACGGCCGCAAGCTGCTGCCGCAAGATGGCGAAGCGCGCTGGCAGGCGTTGCGGCTGCAGTCGGTCGCCCAGGGCCTCGCGCAGACAGGCATCGCTTTGCGCTGGGAGACGGAAAGAAGACCCGAACAGCTGCGTTATAGCGCTCTCGCCGACGGATACCGGGAAAAGATCGAGGCGAGCTACGACTGGATCGAAAGTACGCTGGACGACGAGGCACCGCTCCATGTCGGCCACATCGCCTTGGCCACCACGCTGTCCTGGATGGCGTTCCGACACCTGCCGCCTTTTCGCTCGCGGGCGCGGCTGACGCACTGGTTCGAGGCTTTCGAAAAACGCGTATCGATGCAGGCGACACCGCTTTCAGGCGATACGCATGACTGACTGGCGCCTCGCGAGGTCAGGGGCGGCGGCCGTTCTGCGCGTCGAAGACGTCCGGAAAACCGATATCCTTGCGCAGCGAGGCAGGCAGTGAAAGCAGGATGCGCTCGCTGCGGTGACGAGCGCGCGCTGCCGCATACCGGGTTGCGATGCGACCGATGGATGAAAGAACCGACATGATAATTCTCCCTGGGTTGGCGCCGGCATCATCGTGTCGGCATCCCAAGGACGGGGCTGGCTGAGGCTATCCGACCGTCTGATGGTCTATTCGAATGCTGCCGTACGGACCTACGCAACCCTGAGCGTAGGGATCGCTGAAACATCAACCTCACGCTCTGCGTGCCAGGCATCGAAAGCCGCCTGCATTCGAAGCCAGATCGCGGCTCCGTCGCCGAACAGCTTGCCAAGGCGAGCGGCCACAGCCGGTGAAACCGGCTTCTTTTCGCGGATGATGTCATAGAGATGCTGCCGGGAGATCCCGAGCAGATTTGCAATTTCCACCTTGGTCTTGCCAGTTGCCGGGATAATGTCCTCAAGCAGCGCTCCTGGGTGGGAGGGACAACGCTCAATAGGACGCGTCGGCTCGTGCACGGTCATAAGTCGAACTTCTCCAGTCTGGCCGCCTCAGTGATATTGCTCGAAATCGACGCGGGCGGCATCCTTGCCGTCGAACTCGAATGTGATGCACCACGGGCCGTTGACGTGGACCGTGTAGCGGATTGGATCGAAGCCTTTCAGCGGGTGGAAATCGAAGCCGGGAAGGTTCATTTCCTCCGGCTTCTCCGAAGCTTCCAGGCGGTCAAGCCGGACAAGAATGCGCTTGTGCATCTTGGCGTCGATCTTGCCGGTCTTTCCAGTTTGAAAGAGGTCCGACAGCGCCTTGTTCTTGAAGGACTTGATCATCGGTATATGTAAACAGATTGCTTACAAAAAACAAGGTCTGTAAGCAAATAATTTACATGCCAGTCGACTCCGTTGGCCTCATCCTGCCGTTTCAACCACCGAGCGGAAGAAATCCTCCGGGTCTTCGACTTCGGTGAGCTTCCGCTTCTCGATCAGCCAGAAGCGGTTGCCGATGGCGCGGATGAAGGAGCGGTCGTGCGAGGCGAGCACGCAGCTTGCCTGATGTGCCAGCAGTTCCGCTTCCAGCGCTTCCTGGCCGTCGATGTCGAGATGGTTGGTCGGCTCGTCGAGCAGATAGAAGTTGGGATCGGCGAGCCTGAGGGCCAGCATCATCAGCCGCGCCTTCTGGCCGCCGGACAGCACGCCGATCTTTTTCTCCTGCATCTCGATGACCACGCCGGCGCCGGCCAGCAAGGACCGTGCGCGCTGCTCGCCGACATCGTAGCGGCGCGAGACCATCGCCAGCGGCGTGTCGTCGCCGCTGATGCCGGACAGCGCCTGGTCGCTGTAGCCGAGCACGGTCGACGGCGTCACCTTCACATTCCGCAACGTGTCCGGTTCGATGATGGCATTGCGGATCAAGGTGACGAAGCGCGACTTGCCGACGCCATTGCGGCCGAGCAGCACGATGCGGTCGCCCTGGCAGATATGGCGCCTGCCGGTCTGAAACAGCAGTGTGCCGTCGGGTGTTTCGACAGCCGCGTCGTCGAGCGTGATCAGCACTTTGGCGTGAGTGCCGCGATTGGCCAGTTTTATGGCACCCGCCGACTTCTCGCGATGCGCCGGGTTCGCCGCTTCCTCTAGTTTTTCGGCCCGCTGGTTGAGTTGCTTGGTCTTGACCGTCAGCAGATCGCTGCCCGAATTGATGCCGATGTTGTTGAGCTTGGCCGCCTGTCGGCGCAATTGCTGCGCCACCTTCATGTCGCGCTGGAACTTGCGCTCCGTCGAAGCATCGACGTCGTCGAGCGCCTGTCTGGCGCGGGAGTAGGGCAGAGCAAACACCGGCGACTGTTCAGGGCGCAGGAACAGCGTCCGGTTGGTGGTGGCGTCGAGGAAGGCCCGGTCGTGGCTGGCGATGACGACCGGCACTTCGCGCGGCAGCGTGTTCAGCCAAGTTTCGAGCTGGCTGATGCGGGCCAGATCGAGATGGTTGGTCGGTTCGTCGAGCAGCAGCACGTCCGGATCTGTCACCCAGACGCGGGCGATCAGCGCCAGTCTCTGCCAGCCGCCGCTCAGCGCCTGCATTGGCCGCTCGCGCATGGGCTCCGGCACATCGAGTGAATCGAGAACCACGTCGACGCGCCACAGCTCGCTTTCAGCCTGCTCGGGCGGCAAGACGTCGGCCACTACCTGATGGAAGCTGCGGGTGAGAAGGGCCGGGGCAACGGATTGCTCGACATGACCGACGCGCAGGCCGCGCGTGCGGGTGATGTCACCGGAGGTCGGCTCCATCTCGCCGGTCAGGCATTTCAGCAAGGTCGACTTGCCGCGGCCATTGGCGGCGACAATGCCGAGCCGGTCGCCGGAGCCGATGGTGAGGTCGAGATTGGCAAACAGCGGCGCACTCATGGTGACGCCGAGGGATTTGAGGCTGATCAGGGCCATTTTGATTTCTCTGGTCTTGCCGGAGGAAAAGTCCGGTTCAATGCACTTTGACGGTGCGCAGGCTGGCCATCAGGCTCGGCGTTGCAAAACCACGAAGGGCAGACCAAAAAATCGAAGCGGGAAAACCCGGACCGTCCCTGGTCAGCCCTGCAAGCAAGCTCGCAGGGCAGAAATCGGGCCACGCTGACGATGGTGACGATGAAACGTAAACACGTGAGCCCTCCTTTCAAAACGTTCGAGTGTGTGGACTGGCTACACCAAAGGTGGGGCCGCTGGCAAGTGTGTCCTCTGCAGGCCGGCCTTAGTCTCGCGGCGGATTACCCAGTCCCCCTTATTTCCCTGGATTTCCTGCGGTGTCAGGAAGTGAAACTCCATCAGGATCGGTTCTTCCGGTCCCTTGAAGAAATGAAGCTCGGCGTGGGGGAGCACGAGCCGGCGGACAGTTTCAGATACGCTTTCCACCTTATATTCCTCGGCATGCAGTCCTAGACCTGCGAGGAGCGTCCTGGCGGCCGAAATCGTCATTGCCGGGCTAAAGCCATCGAGATCGATTTGGCTGTTGCCGCTCCATTTCAAAGGCAAAGGCTTGGGGACATCAGGCATGTCCCAAAGTTTGATGCTGATGCGATGGACGCGTGCTCGATTGCGCCTGGTCAAAATGTCGATTTCCAGATCGCCATAACCCAGAAGAAAGCCGCACGGCTGATCCTGATAGACATACAACCATTTAGGAAAGCCAAGGTGTTTCTCGACCGGACCGAGATCAGCTCCGGCCCGCAAAGGCGTGTCTTTGCTACCTAAGATTAGGGGGAGAATATGGAGTTTGCCTCGCTGTCGCATCGATCAAACCTTGGTTGGCTGGATATCCCGTCGCAGGGAGCATATTCCGCCTGCCCTGACCATTGTGCTACCCAGCTGATTGATTGAGCTTCACAGGTCAAAGGGCCGGATCAGACAGGTCTCAAGTAACCGCCGCTTAGTCCATATTCTTTGTTGAGATCGAGTAGGAAATGCCGAACACCGCGCTTCTGCCGAGATCGACAACGATCACAAGCAGGGCGTTGAACCTGCCGGTGCCAATCAAAACTTGATCAAACCGGTTTTGAACGTCCCGGTAAACATAGTGGACGTCGTTCAAATAGGGCACGCCGACTTCGTCCAGATTTAGCGCGTCGACATAGGGCCATATGTCTACGACAGCATTCGCCGTCGCGGTGATATTCGTCATCGGCTCGGCAAAGCAAGCCTTGAACTCCTCTTCATCAAGTCTGCGAACGACGACCATCACCTATTCTAAGCGGCGGCATCTGAAATCCGCAACCGATCGCAGGCTCGATGCTGCAGCTTCCTACCGCCCCGGCCTACCTGTCTTTCCCGGCCGACGCTTTTCGCGGCGGGCATCTCCCGCGTCTTCATACGAGCCGATGCCGGCGCGCTGGCGAACGATTGGTTTGCCGTCGCGTTCCTTTGTGCCCCCCTCTGTCCTGCCGGACATCTCCCCCACTTGGGGGGAGATCGGCTGTGGCTTTGCCGGCACTTTTCCCTCGACCGGCTTTTCCGTGCGCCGCACGGTCATCTCATCAAGCGAGTTCTTCTTGAACAGCGGCTTGACCGGCTCGCCGGGAATGCCGAAATCGGAGCCATGCGCCTCTTCGGCCGACTGTTTCTTGAACAACGAGCGCGACACCGCGCCGGCCGGCGTCGGCATGTCGGTGCCCGGACCCATGTCGTCGATCGAGGGTTTCGAAAACAGCGGTTTTTTCACTGGTACGGCGCCATCGGCGCCCATCTCGTCGAGATCAGGCTTGCGGAAGAGGTTGGGCCGCGCAGCCTTGGCCGCCTCTTCGGCGGCACGGGCTTCGTCGAACTTGCGGAAACGCTCCTGTTCCTCTGCTGTCCGATGTTTGGCCACGCCCTTGTTGTGCTTGCCCTTTTCGCGACCTGAGGCAGGACTTTCCATATCGGCGTATTTGGCCAGTGGGTCTTCGGAGATGGACAGTTCCATCTCTCGCAGACGCTTGATCTCGTCGCGGATACGAGCCGCCTTCTCGAAGTCGAGATTGGCCGCGGCATCGCGCATCTGCTTTTCCATCGCGTCGAGATGGGCCTTGAGGTTGTTGCCCATCATGGCGCCGGCATTGTCGGTGAACTGCGAAATGTCGGCGCGGACGTGGTCCTTCTCGTAGACCGAATCCAGAATGTCGGAGATGCGCGACTTGACCGATTCCGGGGTGATGCCGTTGGCCTCGTTCCATTCCACCTGCTTTTCGCGGCGGCGGTTGGTCTCGGCCATCGCCCGCTCCATCGAGCCGGTGACTTGGTCGGCATACAGGATGACCTTGCCGTCGACGTTTCTGGCGGCGCGGCCGATGGTCTGGATCAGCGAGGTTTCCGAGCGCAGAAACCCTTCCTTGTCGGCGTCGAGAATGGCGACGAAGCCGCATTCGGGAATGTCGAGGCCTTCGCGCAGCAGGTTGATGCCGACCAGCACGTCGAAGGCGCCGAGGCGCAGATCGCGCAGGATCTCGATGCGCTCCAGCGTGTCGATGTCGGAGTGCATGTAGCGGACGCGGATGCCTTGCTCATGCAGATATTCGGTCAAATCCTCGGCCATGCGCTTGGTCAGCACCGTGACCAGCGTGCGGTAGCCGGCCTTGGTGGTGTCGCGGATTTCGCCAACGACATCGTCGACCTGGGTCTTGGCCGGGCGAACCTCGACCGGCGGATCGATCAGGCCGGTCGGGCGGATGACCTGTTCGGCGAAGACGCCGCCGGCCTGCTCCATTTCCCAGCCGCCAGGGGTCGCCGAGACGGCGACCGAAAGCGGACGCATGGCATCCCATTCCTCGAAGCGCAGCGGCCGGTTGTCCATGCAGGACGGCAGACGGAAGCCGTATTCGGCCAGTGTCGCCTTGCGGCGAAAGTCGCCGCGATACATGCCGCCGATCTGCGGCACGGTGACATGGCTTTCATCGATGAAGACCAGCGCGTTGTCGGGAATGTACTCGAACAGCGTCGGCGGCGGATCACCCGGCTGGCGGCCGGTGAGATAGCGCGAATAGTTCTCGATGCCGGCGCAGGAACCGGTGGCTTCCAGCATCTCGAGGTCGAAGCGGCAGCGCTGTTCCAGCCGCTGCGCCTCGAGCAGGCGGCCTGCGCGCTCGAGTTCGACCAGCCGGTGCTTGAGCTCTTCCTTGATCGACTTGATCGCCTGGTTCAGCGTCGGGCGCGGCGTCACATAGTGCGAATTGGCGTAGATCTTGACGCTTTTCAGCTCGCCGGTCTTCTGGCCGGTCAGCGGGTCGAATTCGGTGATCTGCTCGATCTCGTCGCCGAACATTGAAATGCGCCAGGCGCGATCCTCCAAGTGGGCCGGGAAGATCTCGATCGTGTCGCCGCGCACGCGGAACGAGCCGCGAACGAAATTGATGTCCTGCCGTTTGTACTGCTGGGCGACGAGATCGGCGAGCAGCGCGCGCTGGTCGAGCCGATCGCCGATCTGCATCTGGAAGGTCATCGCCGTATAGGTCTCGACCGAGCCGATACCGTAGATGCAGGACACCGAGGCGACGATGATGACGTCGTCACGCTCGAGCAGCGAACGCGTCGCCGAATGGCGCATGCGGTCGATCTGCTCGTTGATCGAGGATTCCTTCTCGATGAAGGTGTCGGTGCGCGGGACGTAGGCTTCCGGCTGGTAGTAGTCGTAGTAGGAGACGAAATACTCGACGGCGTTTTCCGGGAAGAATTTCTTGAACTCGGAATAGAGCTGCGCCGCCAGCGTCTTGTTCGGCGCCAGGATCAAGGCAGGGCGCTGCGTCTCCTCGATCACCTTGGCCATGGTGAAGGTTTTTCCGGAGCCGGTGACGCCGAGCAGCACTTGGGTCCGGTCGTTGTTGTCGACGCCTTCGACCAGATCCTTGATCGCGGTCGGCTGATCGCCGGCCGGCTCGAAATCCGAAACCATCTTGATGGCAATGCCGCCTTCGGATTTTTCGGGGCGGGCAGGGCGGTGCGGCGTCCACAGCACGCCGTCCTTGTGCAGCGGATTGCCGGATTCGATCAGCGCCGACAGCGCGGCGACGGTAGCGGTGACGCTGCCCGAGGCCATCGTCTCGGCGTCTTCCAGCGAGATGTCGAGACCGGCGACCGGGTTGAGGCCGGCTGCCGTGCGCTCCCTGGCTGACGCCGCGCCACCCATCGAGGTGCCGCGCGAACTGCGTCCCGGCGAGCTTGAGCGCTCGGGTATCTTCTTCGACGGCTTCGGCGATTTGCCGCCGTCGCCCTTGCCGACAAGACGTCCTTCGTTTTCGGCTTCCTGCTCGATCTGCTCGGCCCAATCCGCGATCGAACCGGTCAGCGGCGTGCCAGAGAGCTCCGGCTGCGGCATCTCGGCGAAACCGCCTTTGTGCAGCGGCTCGGAGGCGTCGAGGAAATCGGTCAGCGGGCTGCGCCGCTTCGGCGCGGCGCGGTCGTCGTTCGCCGTCGGCGGCGTTTTCTTATCGGGGGATTTGGCCATGTCCCGAATATGGGATTTCCTGGCCAAAATGGAAAGAGCGCGGTGGGGAGAGGCGTGCCGAACAGCGCTGCTCCTGACAGCAGGCTGTCAGGAGCAGGCGGGAAGGTGCGGCCGAAAGCCTCTTGTCGCTACACGCCCCTGGCGGCTGATGCGACCTGCGTCGCCGACCCGTTCAGGCGCGGCACCACGACAAGGCGTTTGATCTTGCCCTTCTTGTAGGCGGCGAGGAAGCGCGCATAGTCCTTGAAGGCGACGCAACCGCTCGACTGGCCGTAGCGGCCTCGAAGCAGGTAGGTATGGGCCAGAAAGCCGTCGCGATTGTATTTGTTGCGGCCATCGGCCGGTGTCAGGCGCAAGGCCTCCACTCCGTGGAAGCGCGTCTCGCGCAGCGACAGATTGTAGGTGTTGGGCGGTGTCGGTCCGCGGTTCTTCTGGTCGGCATAACGCGGCTGGTCCGTCATGGCGCCGATGCCAGAATGAGCCTCGAGCCTTGAGCCGTCAGGCATGTAGACGGTGCCGGCGCTGATATCGTAGACGGCGACGCCATTTCCGGCTCCGCTTCTGGATCCCGGCGAGTTGAACAGATTTCTGAACGCCTTGCCAAGGCCGCCCGAAGGCGTGTCGGGCTTAGCATAGGCCAGCACATCGCCGCCATCGGCTGGCCGGCCTTGCCGCGTCGGTTTCGCCGGCTGGGCCTGCTGGACCGTCTCGCGTGCCGGCTTCGATTGCTGGGCGGGCTTGAGCTGCTGAACAGATTTGGGCTGCTGAACGGGCTTAGGCTGCTGCTGGACGATTTTGGGCTGCGGCGGGTCGAATTGCGGGCGGCGGGTCGGCAACGGCACGTCGTTGGTCAGCGCGTCCGGCAGCGAGGCGGCATCACCGGGTTGATCCTGCTGGGTTTCGACGGGGGAAACCGCGACATCGGCTGACGATTCCTCGATCGGCAGCGGTGAGGCAAACGCCCCGGCGTCGACCGGCAGCGACTGCACGAGGGCAAGTGCCAACTGCGAATTGTCTGGCGTATCAGATTGGGCAAAGCCCATCGGCTGCGGTGCGGTCTGCACGACCACCGAGCCGGTATCCAGCCGGGCGAAACGTTCGGCCGCCGGAACTGGCATGTTATCGGACAGGCTGGCCGTGACCTGGACGGACGGCACCAGCGACGCCTCGGCAATTCGCGGTGCGACGGTGGAGATCACCGGGCGCGTGTTGGCAGTGGCGGCAGGCTTTCCGGCGTCGGCAAAGGCAGCGGCCAGCTTCATCGGCGAAAGCGACGCTTCCATGCGTTCGAAGCGCTCCTGCGCCTTCGACTTCACGGCGGCTGGCATCGGCTTTGCCTGCGCTACAAGGCGTTCGGACTTTTCCGCCCGTGAGCTTACCCTGGCCAGCTTGAAACAGCTGGCACCGCACTGCACCGAATGATCATGCAGGGCCTGAGTGCCGCCATTGGCATTGGCCAGCACGAAGGGTGCTTTCAAGAAGTGCTGTTTCAGCGGATCGGTAAATGCGAGCGATCCCGGCATGGACAGCGTCTGGGGCAGGCCAACCGAAGTCGCCGACAGCGAGGCGCCGACGGAACTGAGGCCGGCCATGGTGCCGATCAGCCAAAGGCCGATGGCAGTGCTGACGCAGGGCAGTGCGACCCAGCGGGCCACCCGGCCAGCGTTGAAGGAAGAGGAACGCGGAGCATCGACGAACTCGCCGCCCTCACGCTGTCCCCGGTTTTTTTTATGTGTACTCAACAACGCCATGCAACCAATCTCGCTTCAATCGGTTTCCCCGTACGTGGCCTTGAGAGCCGCGACGACCATTCTGTGAGTGATCCCAGGTGGTCCCCGACGCGTTTGCCGCGTCTGTAGTTGGTTGCCAATTGCTTCAAAATATGGACAAAGTTGGTTAATCAATTCCTCTCAAAACCAACGACGAGATGTGGATTTTGGCCAAATCAGCCTTCGTCCACGGCCAGGAAAGTGGTGTTGTCGCCCTTCCGACCTGGTTTTGCTGCCTGTTTTTGGCGGCCGAGTCAAGCAAAACAGCCGCTGCTAATTTTTGCGAAGCGCCTTCGCGCGGCATCTGCAGTGAGGTGACTGCCAGCAGACATCGCTTGGGAAAGGCGCCTGTTTCCAGTAAAAATGTTGCCGGTCTTGCCAAGATTTCCCCTGCGGAAGAGCCTCAACATCCCGCCCTCAGTTGAACCAGAGCGCAAAGGTCAGAAACCCGCCGCCGCCGAACTGGCGCTGGATCTGGTCGAAATCGCTGCTGGTGACGAGCTCGCCGCTTTCGAGGTAGGGCGCGATGGCCGGGCCGGTGATCGACAGCACCAGATCGAAGTTTTTCGGGTCATCGAAGAAGCGCTTCATGTTGATGCCAAGGCCCGTGCCGGCGGTGACGCGGAAATGCGGCAGCAACTTGCGGCCCTCCAGGAGATCTTCGGCCATGGTCAGGGCGGCGAGCCAGGCCTGAACCTGCTCCTCGCCGACTTCGAGGCCGGTGAGCGGGTTCTCGCCCTTCTGCTGCGGTCCAGGCAGCCATTCGCGGTCATTGTCGGTCTCGGCGCGGATCGCCTTCCAGTCCTCGCGCGACAGCCGGATCATTTCCAGCAGGTGGCGGCGCGCCGCTTGCCGGCGCTCCGGTTCGACCACCGGCCAGTTGATGAGATGCACCATCGAGATGAAATCGGCGATGCGCCATTCCGACGAGAAGATGCTCGAGCCCATGTCGCCGGCCGGCGGCACCAGAATATCCTGCAACGGCAGCTTGGCGCGCGGGAACAGCATGTGGAACGAGCCGTCGAAGGTGCTCCTGAAATCATGCGCCAGCCAGAAATCGGCCTGGGCCATCAGGAACTCGGCATAGCCCTGCAGCCAGTACCCGTCGGCGCGGTCGAAACGGAAGGTGAGCGTGGGGACGGCGTCGTCCGATGTAATGCCGCCACGGGACAACGCGGCGATGATCGCCGCCATGCTCTCGTCCGGAGCGATGGTGCCGTCCTCGTTGAGGTCTATGCCCGCACGGGTGAGATCGATCGCCATGCCGATATCGGCGTTCGCCGGCACCGACGCAAACGTCGCCGCGGATTTTTCCAGCCGGTCGCGGAAGCCGACCAGGATGGCGCGGAACTGCTCGTAAGTCAGCGGCTCGGGATTGGGATTGTCGGGCACCGGCAACCGCATCAGTGGCAGCATGAAGGACTGCGGGCTTTCGAAACCATGGCGGTGCAGGCCGGTGGCCAGGATCTCCAATGCGGTGAAGAACTCGCCCGCCCCGGCCGCATAGGCGGATGCCGGGTCGTTTGGCGCGGCGGCCTCCAGCATCGACAGGGCAGCGTCGCGCGCGGCCACGCTCTTCGCCTCGAACAGTCGGGTAGCCGCTTCGGGCATTGCCGCCGACGCGGAAGACAGCGGCAGGAGCAAAATGAAAGCGGTCAGCAGGCCTGCCAGTCGTGTCATCTTTTCCCCCAATATTTGTCGCGCAGCGCAGATATACACCATTTGCAGCGCTGCGCTTCAACCCGCCCGCCGGACGGTCTACACAGGGCAAACAATTGGGCATCGCGTGTCGAATTATCCGTTTTCCTACAAACTGTCCTGGCTGCCGCGTTTCTTGAAGCCGTCTCTGGCCGGCGATGTGCAAGACTTTGCGCTGATGGCTGGGACGCTTATGGATCCGCCGCCGAGGCAGACAATGCGGCTTGCCTTTGTCGGGGACATCTCGGCGGTGGCCAACCGCAGCGCGCCGGATTGCGATCCGGCGATCAAGGCGCTGCTCGGCGCTGCCGATCTGGTGATCGGCAATTGCGAAAGCCCCGTGGTGGACAGACCAAGCGCGGCGCTGGGCACAAGGCTCGGCACGCATCATGCGATGAGCGAGTTGTTTCTGGCCGAGGCGCTGGCGGCGGTTGGTATTGCGCGAGAAAGGCTCGTGCTGTCGCTGGCCAACAACCATGTGCTGGATCAGGGCGTCGCCGGTTTCGACGAGACGGTGGCGGCGTTGCAGCGGCTCGGCATCCGCACGGTCGGCCTGGCCGCCAATGGCCCGGTGGTGCCTGTCCAGGTCGGACCGCTTGATATCGGCTTCGCCGCATTCACGCTGTGGCGCAACGCCGATGAAAAACTGTTTGCGGGGCGCGTTTCGATGGACAGCGATCCGACGGGCTGGCCGCGCGCTGGCTTGGATCTTCTCTGCGCCGTGCCGCATTGGGACTGGGAGTTCCGGCATTTTCCGCGTGCCGAGACGCGGGCGCTGGCCAGGCGGCTGGCCGGGCAGGGCGTCGGACTGATCGCCGGCCATCACGCCCATGTCGTGCAGCCGGTGGAAAGGATCGACAAGACGGTGGTCGCTTATGGACTTGGCGATTTCCTCGGCACCGCCTTCGCCCGCCAGCCATGGCCGGGTCGCATCGGTTCTATCCTCACTGTCGATGTCAGTGCCGATGCCGGTACGCGCGGGACGATCGCGTCTTACCGGCTGCATCCCTTCATGCGCCTGCGCGCCGGCGACCATGAGCGGCTGGTGTTGGTGGAGGCTTTGGAGGGCCGAGTGCGTGACAAGGTCGAGGGGCGACTGAAAGCGATCTTCCCTTCTCCACCAACCGATCAAGGCGTACCCGCTTAAACGTCTGGCGGCGCCTGCAAAACCGACTATCATGCTCCCGCAGAGGCAGGATTGCGGGGGATAGCGGTGGAAACAGCGGATTTCATGCCGAGCGAAACGGTCATCGCCGGCATCCGGAAAGACATCGCGGCCTATGAAGCGGCGAGGGCGTCGGCGGTCAGGCAGGTGCGCTGGCGGGTGCCGGTGTTCGTCGGCCTGGTGCTGGTGGCCGTGGTGCTGGTCGCCTGGCTGTTCAACAAGGTCGCCGACCCCAACGAGCAATGGGTCTCGACGCCGCATGTGTTCCTGTATGTCATCGGCTTCGCGGCTTCGATCCTGCTCTATTTCCAGGCCAGGAAACCGGCGACGCGGCTGCAGCAATCGTTCCGCGAGACGCTGTTGCCGATCATCTTCGGCTTCATCGCCGACATGCGCTACCAGCATGGCGTGACGCCGAATTCATTCGACCGGTTGCCGCGCACGGCGGTTGGTCCGTTCAACCGGCAGGCGTTCGACGACATCGTCGCGGGCCGCTACGAAGGGTTTCCGTTCGAGCTCTACGAGGCGCATCTGCGGGAAGGGTCGGGCAAGGGCTCGTCGACGGCCTTTCAGGGCGTCATCGTCGCCTTCGAGACCATCGCGCCGTTCCCCGGCATATTGGTGGCGACGCGCCGGACCAACGCGGTCATCAGTTTCTTTCGCGGCATATTCGCCAGCAAGCTGCAGGAGCTGTCCAGTGGCGACGTGGCGCTCGACGCCGCGTACGAGTTCCGCACCGACAATCTCGGGGCGGCACAGCCACTGGTGAGCGGCCGGCTGGCGCAGGCGCTGAAATGGCTTGGCGAAACCTGGCCGGACGATCCGGCCCGTGTCGCGCTCAATGGCAGCGATGGGTTCCTGCTGCTGCCGCAGACGAAGAACTTCTTCGAGCTGCCGGATATTTCGGTGCCGCTCGATTACACCACGCATGTCGCGCCGATGATATCGGAAATGGGCGCGATGCTGGCGACGGCGGCACTTGTGCGCAAGATCGGCGCGAAGGACGAGATCGATTAGTTGGGCCTCGCTGTCAGCAGTCAAAGCCGTATTGGTCGCGCATGGTGTCCGCCTCCTCTTTCGACATTTTGTTGAACATAACGCAGACGGTGAAGCTGCCGACCTGATGGCCGGCGCGCATATAGCCCCAGTCGGAAATATCGTTTCGGGTGAATTCTATATTCTGCCCGAGGACCACATTACGCACTTGCTCCGGCTGGTTCGCCAATATGCCGACAAAGCCTGTTTCAGTGCGGCGGAACGGGATGACCCAGAAGTGCTCGCTGACGTTGCCGTCGCGCACCTTGACCTTCAATTTGAACCTGTCGGTGTCGGAGGAAGGAGCCTCGGACAGTGCCAGGAATTCATCCAGGCTGGCGAGCGCCTGCGCTGTCGCTGCCGCCATCTCGGGATCGTCCTCGGTAAACATAATCGTCTTGTCATCGCCCGGATCCGCGCCTTGCGCACAGGCGGACCCCGGCGCAAGCGCCAGCATCAGGGACATCGCGGTCCGGACTGCAAGTTTCATGGAAGGCCCCCTTTCATCGTAACGGCGCACCATCCTGCATCCGTTCCCGATTTGCAACCGGAGCGCGAGTTTCATCCACTTCGGAGCGGCGAGTTGAGCTGATCCATGAAACAAAATGTGTATCGATGACCGGTCGGCAGTCTGTTTCGTGATGCCGCTTGAGACGGATTGCGGCGGCCGCGCCGTGATCGAAACCGCCCGCCACAATCCGGCTAAACGACTCTTTTCGCGGACAGAAGTCCGCTCATTGGGGGAGCCGAAGCGGCCTGAAATGATCTCGGTCGCAGACAATGTGTCGGAATTAAGCCTATGATATTGTTTGCAAAAATTCACCCAACGTGATTTGCGGAGCGAGCGCTTCCGTTCCAGTTTAAGGCCGTCCGGTGCTGTCGTTTCCCAAGGCGGCCCGGAAAAGTGAAACAGCACGGAGTGCACCCCATGAAGAAGACCCTCGCAACCACCGCCGCTCTGCTCGCCTTCCTCGGCACGGCCTATGCCGCGACCGTTCAGGGCACGATCCAGGCCGTCGACCCGACGACCAAGTCGATCACCCTCGACGACGGCAAGATCTACCAGCTGTCACCGGAAGCGACGATCGGGAAATTGAAGGTCGGCGCCAAGGTGGCGGTGACTGTCGATGACAAGACCGGCATCGTGACGTCGATCAAGAAGGCCTCGTAACGCGAGAGCATCGTGCGTCGGCAGACCTGCTGACCGGATTTTTCAAACCCTGTTCCACTCATGGCCGGTCCCTCCGGGGATCGGCCATTTTCATGCCTCGCCCCTCGATGCCGGGCGACCTGGATGAGGTCTTCCGGCTGGACCCCAGGGCCGGCCGGCGGAACGCTGTCCGGCGGCATCGCTATGGTTTTTGCCAAAAAGCCGCGCTATCCCTTGGCCAACGGGGGATATTCATGGCCGACGAACAAAAAGGGTTTCGCCTGTCGCGGCGATTGCTGCTGGGTGCGGCTGTCCTAGGTGGCGCGGTGCTGTGGGGCGGCAACACCGTGGCGCGGCTGGCGCGCGCGCCTTCGGGGCCGAAGAACGCCGGACGGATAGCCGATATCGACGGCTTCGCGTTGCCTTTGAAGCCGCTGGACAATGCGCCGGCCTTCGATGCGTCGCTGCCCTGGTCGGCAAAAGGCGGCGACATCAACGATGCCAGCGGCCTGTCGATGACGCCGGTCTACGGCGTCGTCGAGGTCAGCGAGGACGAGCACATCGCCAATGCGCTGGCCTTCGCGCGTGCCAATGGCCTGAAAGTCTCACTGGCCGCCATCCGCCATTCGATGGGCGGGCATGCCTTCGACGACAACGCGCTGGTACTCGACCTCAGAAAGTTCAACAATGTGACCGTGGATGCGGCGGCGAAGACCATGACCTTGCAGCCGGGCGCGCGCTGGCACGACATCCAGAACCTTCTGCATCCGCGCTTTGCGGTGAAGGCGATGCAGTCGACCGACATCTTCTCGGTCGGCGGCTCGCTGTCGGTCAATGCGCACGGTATGGACCACCAGGCAGGGTCGGTGGCGGGCTCGATCCGCTCGATGCGAGTGATGCTGGCCGACGGCTCGGTGACGACCTGCTCGCCCACCGAGAACACCGATCTGTTCCGCCACGTCGTCGGCGGCTATGGCCTGTTCGGCGTGGTGCTGGAGGCGACGCTCGATATCGTCGAAAACGCCGTCTACTGGACCTCGCGCGAAATCATCAGATCGGACGATTTTCCGAAATTCTTCGCCGAGGTGCTGGAGCCGAACAAGAATATCGGCCTGTTCTACGGCCATCTGTCGACGGCGCCCGGCAATTTCCTCGAGGATATGATCGTCTACCGTTACGACAAGGTGGCGGAGCAGCCGCCGGCGGATCAGCCTGAGATCGGCGAGCCGGGTTCAGTCGGGTTGAAGCGGGTGATCATCAACCTGGCGAAATGGGGCAGCCTGTTCCAGGAGTTGAAGTGGTTCACCGAAAAGACGCTGGAGCCGAAATTCGAAAGCTGCACGGTGGCGCGTACTTCGGCCATGGCCGAGGGCGAGGCCTGTCTCGTCACCCGCAACAACCCGATGCATGATTCGGTGCCCTATCTCTTCAACGATCAAATAGAAGAGACCGACATCCTGCACGAATATTTTATTCCACGTGCCGCCTATGTCGAATTCATCGCGGAAGCGCGCGAGATCCTGCGCAACCAGACGCTGCCGGTGCTCAATGCTTCGGTGCGCATCGTCCACAAGGAGGATGTGGCGCTGACCTACGCGCCGGAGCCAGCCTATTCGCTAGTGCTCTACATCAACCAGCCGACCGATGCCGACGGCAATGCCAGGATGCGCGCGCTGACGCGGGCGCTGATCGACGTGACGATCAAGCATGGCGGGCGCTTCTTCCTGCCTTACCAGCTGCATTATACGGCCAGGGAATTGCTGGCCTCCTATCCCGAACTGCCGGCCTTCCTGGCGGCGAAGCGGCAGTATGACCCTACGGAACTGTTTTCCTCGACCTTCTACCGTGCCATCAAGGCGCTGAGCGGGGTGGCATAAGAAGCAGGAGAACAGCCATGCGCATGGTATCGGCGGCGGCATTCACCCTCATCGCGCTGTGCGCTGGACCGGCCGGGGGCGAGGATCTCAAAGCCTTCAAGCTGACCATCGACGGGGTAACGATCGATATCGATCCCGGCGAGAGCACTGATGTGACGCTACCCGGCGGTAAGCACAGCAAGGTGACGCTCGAGCGCAACGACTTCGCCACCTTTTCCGGCAGCGTTTTCTCCTTCGTTCACCCCAGCAGCATTTCGGTGACCAAGACCGATCTCGGCGATGATATCACGCAGTATCTGATGGCGTCGGCTCTCGGCACGATCGTCGTCGTGCAGGAATATGGCACGATGAACCCGGTGTCGCTCAACCAGCTGATGCTGCAGGAGATGACCAAGGAATCGGTGCAGGCCGGCGCCAAGCTGACGCAGGAGCCGACGACGCGCAAACTCGCCGACGGCAAGGAATTGACCGGGATTCGCGCCGAGGTGAAGACACGCACCGACACCGCCGATTTCGAGATCGTCGGCTTCGGCCTGGCCGATCGGGGGCTGCTGTTCATCACCCGCGTTGCCGGCGAGGATGCAGCGACCGAAAAGCCGCTTATCGACAAGTTCTGGCAGAGCCTGAAAGTCAAGCTGCAGCGGGACTAGGCTCGTCTCTCAGTTTGGGTTTCGGGGGGGAATCCATACTTTTGCATAACGGCGGCTCAAGTTATTCTGACGATCCGGATGTTGGAGATCCTGCAGCATGGCGAAGCTCATTTTCAGAATGAACCAGTCCCTCGAAGGCTATGTCGACCACCAGAAAATGCCGTCAGGCCCGACAATCTTTCGTCACTGGATAGAGCAAGTGCGCAATTTGAGCGGCAGTGTTTACGGTCGCGGCATGTACGAGGTCATGCGTTATTGGGACGAAGACAGTCCTGAATGGAGCGCGGAGGCGCACGAATTCGCGGCGGCGTGGCGGAGCCAACCGAAGTGGGTTGTGTCGCGCTCTCTGAAGTCGCTTGGCCCCAACGCCACACTTGTCGGGGACGACGTCGAGGCGGTGATAGGTGGGCTTAAGGCTGAGCTCGTCGGGGAGATTTCAGTTTCCGGACCAAACCTGGCACGAAGCCTGACCGACCTTGGTCTTATCGATGAATATCAACTCTACCTCCACCCGTTCGTGCTCGGTCATGGCAAGCCATTCTTCGCCGGCCCCCGGCCGCCGCTTCGCTTTGTGGCCAGCGATTTGATCGGCGATGACGTAATCAGGTTGACCTATGTGCCTGCCTGATTAAGCGGTCGTCAAACCGAGACGCTAGCAGGACTACAGCCCCTTTGGCACTAAGCCGGCCAGCCAGTTCACGGAGCGTTTCGCGGCATCGGCGGTCGCCGAGGCGGCGCGGCCGAGATCGGTCTTGACCACGGCGTAGCCGTTCTTGGTGCGATAGAGCACGCCGGTTCCGCCATCGACCACCTGTTCATAGGCGACGGGCCGGGCGGCGTCGGCTTCCATGGCCGTCGTCGGCGAACCGACCGAGACGCTCGGCCGGTGGCTCAATTCAGGCGGTAGCGGGCTTTCGGTTCTGACAACGCGGCTGGCCGGCTTCAGCTCCGGGCGCGACGCGGTCGCGGCCAGTTGCGAGGAGGACGACGAACCCTTCGTGCGGCAAATGCCGGAGACGAGCGGATAGTTGAAATTGCGCTCGTGCAGCATCTGGCTCTTCATCGCCGCTTCGCACTCGGCGACGGTCGACCACTTGGCCGGCGTCTCGCCGATATATTCGCAAAGCTTGGCGTCGCAGTCGCAGCCGACAATGGTCATAGCGACAAGGGCGGTCTTGATCACGGTCTTGTCCCTTCGAGATGCCCCCGGCAACCCATCCATTTCTTCCCATTCCTTCGGGCGCGAACAAGGCGGGATTTGGCCGCGATTGTGGAATGGGCGTGGCGGAGCCCAGGAAATGCATAATCCTGGCCGGGCGTGGCCGAAAGGCCTCAGTAGTCGTAGACGTGTTCAAGCCTGGCGCCAGCCTTGATCAGCGCCGGCAGCACGAGATGCAGCTTGCGCACGGCGACGGTCAGCCCGGTGCGGCGCGTGGATTGATCGGCCGGGAGCGGATAGCTGAACAGGATGCGCATGCCTTCAGGGATGGCGATCGTATCGGTGGAGAGCACCGTGACCATGATCTCGTCATTGCCGCCGATCTCGACGAAGGAGACGCCCTTGTCGATCAGGCGCGGGATCATTTCGGTGAAGACCTGATAGCGCCTGGTGACGAAGATGGTGCCGTCAGCGCCCATGTCGCGTTCGAGCAAGGTGTCGGGCTCGTTGCGGGTGGCTTCGCCGACGGGTCCCTTGGCCCAGACATGGACGTCGAGCAAGGCAGGGTCCATCGTCGCGGCGAGCGCCTTGGTGATCAGGTCGGCATAGCCCTGCTTGATGGTGTCGGCGAGGCCGAACGCCAGCTTGCGTTCGCTGGTCCGGATCGAGCTGTCTCCCGGCGCCGGCTGCACGGCAAACAGGCCGGCGCGCTTCTCGGCATAGGGGAACTGATACCAGGGCACCTGGTCGAGAAACCCTGCATAGTCCGCCGCCAGCTTGGCCTGATAGATGTCGGCGGCGGTGCGCTTGGCCGTCGTCGCCTCGGTGATGCGGCCGACCGTGTTCTCATAGGCCCACTGCAATATATGCTCGATCGAGTGGCTGGTGCCGATGATGACCAGCATCTGGTGGTTGGCGTAGTTGAACTTGTAGGCAGAACTGGCGCGGATGACCATGGCGTAGTCCTGCCAGAAGCGGCCGACATAGGACCAGTAGGGAAAGCCGCTCGGCTGGTCCTTGTCGACGAAGCCGGCATATTCGCGCGCGGCGTAGACGATCGCCCATTCCGGATAGGTGAGGAAGGTCGATTCCTCCGGCCGCTGGTAGAAGGGGATCTCGGCGCGGACCTTGTCGGCCAGCGCCTTGGGCGGCGCGCCATCGGCAATTCCGGGCAGCGGCGTCTTGTCGAGCGACGACGTCGTCAGAAAGCCGTAGCTCAGCCCGGCGATCGGGATGAGGATGACGAGGACGATCACCCACAGGATCGTCTTGATGATGCGCTTCAGCCAGCGGAACAGGAACATGCCAGATCAGGCCGTGGCGAAGTGTTCGTGTATGCGCCTGGCCAGCCGGAAACCGACATAGACGGCGAAGCCACCGATGACCAGGTGCGGCAGGTTGGCGAAGAAGCGGGCCGGGAATTCGATATCGTTGAGGGAGCGGAAGCCGTTGATGAAGATGCCGGCATCGAGGCAGCCGGAACCGGTGACCAGACCGAGCACGCCGTCGAACAGGTAGACCGAACCGAACAACTTGAAATAGAACACCGCCTGGCGGTGCGAGATGAAGGCGGCGGCCAGCGCCCAGACGCCGGAGAAGGCGTGCAGCAGGTCGTCATACCATTGCAGCGAAAACAGACCGAACAGATTGCCGCCAGCGTCATTGAACGCGGGTATGTAGCCAATGGCGACGACGCCGAAAAACAGGAAAGCATAGGCGACGGCAAGCTTCTGGATCAGCGTCATGAAGTATCCCCCCTCTACGAGTCCGCTTTGCAAACAGACTCTGACGACGCAGCGATACTAACCGATTTTAGCGCGCGGTGAAGCGGCGCCCGCGAGATCGCCGGCGAAGGATATCGAGGGGCAAAAAGACAGTCGGCGCCGGGATTTCTCCCAGCGCCTCCCTGTCAGATCAGGACACGGTCGCGGCAGCAACTTCCGTAAAGTCGTCGCGCCTTGCCGGCCTTGATTTTGACGGTCCTGCCAGTCCGCCGCCCGAGAGCAGCGTCCGTTCGGGACCACGCTGGTTTCCACCCTTGCGGGCTTTGCCCTGCGCACCATCGAAGGTTTTTGCCGTCCTTCATGGCAGCATCGGTCCGCCGTCGGCGTTGGCACGCTTTCCGCGGCCCCGTAGGTCTCGGCTCCGTCCCTCGAAACAGGCAAGCCTGCTCTCGCTTCGGGCCGTCCGGGCCTCAGGAAATCCGCCTTTCACTTCGCCTTTCGGCTGGATGATCGGTAGCCGCCTGAGATGGGTTTAACCTACGCCGGGTAAGGGGCCTGGGGAATGGCCTGAGGCCTGTGGATAGCGGGATTATCGGGGATCAACCAGGGAATGCGATTTTCCGATCCGCCATGATGGGCGGCAGCGGTGGACATTCGGCCCTTGCCCTGCCGGCCGGTGCGGGCTTCAATGCCGGCAAAGGATTCGAGGTGCCGAGCGGCTCGATGTCCTTGCGGGAGGGTTGCTTGAAAGTCGGAGTGGTTCTCAACCCGATTGCCGGTGGGGGCCGGCTGAAACGGCACTGGCCTGAGGTCGCCGCGTCGCTGAAAAAGCACTTCGGCGAATTCGAGCTGCGCGAAACGCAGGCGGAAGGTGACGCCGAAAGGCTGGCAATCGATCTCGCGATGATTGGCTTCGACCTGGTGATCGCGGCCGGTGGCGACGGCACCGCCAGCGAAGTGGCCGATGGACTGCTGCAGGCGTTCCAGGAAAGCGGCCGGACCACCGAGCTCGGCCTCTTGCCGTGCGGCACCGGCATTGACTTCGCGCGCGGGCTCGGCCTGCCGAAAGAGGTGGATGCCGTGCTGAAGCGGTTGGCCGAAGCCAAGGGTCGCAAGGTCGATGCCGGGCGCATCTGCTACATCGATGATCATGGCGCGCTGGCCAGCCGGCATTTCATCAACATCGCCAGCCTGGGGCTTTCCGGCGCCACTGACCGCGCCGTCAATGCCGACAAGCGCAAGGGCAGGATGTCGGCCAAGGCGCTTTTCCTGTGGCGCACCGTGGTCGAGTTCATCCGCTACCGCTTCCAGGACGTCAGGATCACGGTCGACGACGGCGCGCCCGTCGAAGCGCGCATGGCGCTGGTGGCGGTCGCCAACGGAAAATTCTTCGGCGGCGGCATGATGATCGCGCCGGATGCGGAACTGACCGACGGGCAGTTCGACATCGTCATCCTGCGCGCCGCCGGCAAGCTGAAGCTGATCTGGGACATCCGGCTGCTCTATGGCGGCCGGCACCGCAACCATCCAGCGATCACCATCTTGCGCGGCAGGAAAGTGGTGGTCGAACCGCTCGGCGATGTCGAGAAGAACGGCGCGCTGGTCGACATAGACGGCGAGTCGCCGGGACGCATACCCGCGACCTTCGAGATCCTGCCGGGTGCGTTGACGCTCAGATACTGAATCAAGCCGTTGACGGATTGATTCAGATGAATCCGCCGATCCAGCCAACTCGCTGAAATCGCTTAATATCCAGCCGGCGTTAGAGTTCGAGCTTGGCCGGGAAACCAGGTGCGCGCAGGTCGGTGCCGACGGCATCTTCCAACAGTTTGACGATCTGGGTCGACCAGGCGCCGCCGCCATAGGCGGCCTTGCCTTGCTGAAAAATCGCGTTGACGCGCGACGCCAGCTCAAGCGGCACGCCTGACTGTTCGCCCATGGCGAGCGCGAAGCTGAGGTCCTTCAGCGCCAGATCCATGGTGAAGCCGATATCGTAGGAGCCGTTGAGAATGAGCTGGCTTTCGGTATCGTGGACGAAGCTGTTGCCGGAGGAGGCGACGATGGCGTGATAAGCTTGGGCGAGGTCGAGCCCGCCTCGCTTGGCCAGCATCAGCGCCTCGCCGGCGGCGACGAGGTGAACGAAGGCGAGCATGTTGGTGATCACCTTGATCACCGCCGCCGAGCCGACCGGCCCCATCAAGAACGATTTCGCGCACATCGCTTCGATTGCCGGGCGATGGCGCGCATAGAGCGCTGGATCGCCGCCGACCAGCGCGGTGATCTTTCCGGCCGCCGCCAGATGCACGCCGCCGGTGACCGGGCATTCCAGCGTCTCGATGCCTTTGGCCGAGGCGAGGGCCGCGAGGCGGAGAATCTCGTCGCGGCCGTTGGTCGACATCTCGATCCAGGTGCCGCCTGTGGGCAGGCCCTCCAGCAGACCATCGGCGCCCGCCAGCACGGCTTCGCTGACCTTCGGAGAGGGCAGGCAGGAGATGGCGTTGCCGGCCCGTGCGGCGGCCTCGGCGGGGCTGCTTGCCGCTGTGGCCCCGAGCGCCACCAGGCGCTCGACGGCGGTGGGATCACGGTCGAAGACGGTGACGGCAAAGCCGTTGCGGATCAGGCTGGCGGCAAGGTTGCCGCCGAGATGGCCAAGACCGATGAAGGCGTAGCTTTCGCTCACGGCATCAACGGCGTCTGCATCATCTGCAGATGCAATTCCTTGCCCGTATAGGGATGTGCGTCGCAGACCGCTTCGTTGAGCTCGACGCCGAGGCCGGGCTCCTTCGACGGGATGATTTTGCCGTCCTGCCACTCGATCTTCTTCTTCAGCAGCGTGGCGTGGAAACCGTCCCACTGCTTCAGCGATTCGAGGATGAGGAAGTTGGGCAGCGTTACCGCCAGCTGGATGTTGGCGGCACCGACGATCGGTCCGCAATAGCAATGCGGCGCGATCTGGATGTGGTAGGCCTCGGCCATGGCGGCGATCTTCTTGGTTTCGAGAATGCCGCCGGAGCGGCCGAGGTCCGGCTGAAGGATGGTCGCGGCGCGGTTCTCGATGACGCGGGCGAACTCGAATTTGGTCGTCAGCCGCTCGCCGGTGGCGATCGGGATCGAGGTCGCGCGGGCCACTTGGGCCATGACCTCAGGCATATCAGGCGGCACCGGCTCCTCGAACCACAAGGGATCGTAGGGCTCGATGGCGCGCGCCATGCGCAGCGCGCCGGACGCCGTGAACTGGCCGTGCGTGCCGAACAGGATGTCGGCGCGGGTGCCTACCGCCTCGCGGATCGCCTTGATCATGCGGGTGGACAGGTCGATATCGACGAGGCGCGGCTGGTGGCCGTCGAAGGCGGTGTAGGGGCCGGCCGGGTCGAGCTTGACGGCATTGAAACCCTGCTCGACATATTCGAGCGCACAGGCAGCGGCGAGATCTGGATCGTTGTAGACGTTCTTGCCGTGCGCGTCCTCGGAGTGGACGCTGCCGCTGTGCGGATAGAGATAGGTGTAGGAGCGCAGCGTCTCGTGCACCTGTCCGCCGAGCAGTTTGTAGACCGGCTTGTCGGCTTCCTTGCCGATAATGTCCCAGCAGGCTATTTCCAGCGCCGAGAAGCAGCCCATGCCGGACACATCGGGGCGCTGGGTGAAGCCGGAGGAATAGGCGCGGCGGAAGAAGTTCTCGATGTCGTGCGGATCGCGGCCGACGAGATAGCGCTCGGCCATGTCCTCGACCATCCGGGCGGTAACATGGGCCGAGAAGGTGGCGTTGTAGGCCTCGCCATAGCCGACCACGCCACCATCGGTGGTCAGCTTGACGAAGATGAAATACTTGCCGCCGATGCCGGGCGGCGGATTGCCGACAACCCAGGTCTTGACGTCGGTGATCCTCATTCTTGGTCCTCCAGAACCAATTCGGCGCCTTTCCAACCGGTCATGATCGAGGCGGCGTTGGTGTTGCCAGTGATGTTGTCGGGAAAGATCGAGGCATCGATGACGCGCAAACCTTCCAGACCATGCACCTTGAGGCGGGGGTCGACGACGGCGCGCGCGGGATCCGGCCCCATGCGGCAGGTCGAGACCGGGTGATAGACGGTGCCCGAGCGCTTCCTGAAATCCTGGACCAGATCGGCGTCCGAGGTGATCGACGGGCCGGGCAACACCTCTTCCTCGATGATCTCGGCCATGGCGGGCATCGAGGCGATCTTGCGCACGAATTTCACCGCTAACAGCATCTCCTCGACATCGGCATTGGTGGAGTAGGCATTGGCCGTTATCCTGGGGTAGTCGCGTGGGTTGGCCGAGCGGATCATGATCTCTCCACGGCTCGACGGGCGGCAGTTGGATAGGCCGATGGAAAAGCCCGGCCATGGGTCGGGCGTCAGGATGGGGCGCTCGCCGCTCTTGGGAATGACGGTCGAGAAGGCCTGGAAATAGAGCTGCATGTTTGGCCGCGTCGCCGCCGGGTCGGTGCGGAAGAAGCCACCGGCATTGTTCATCGACAGCGACAGTGGGCCGGAGCGGGTCAGGATGTATTGCATACCGACCAGCAGCTTGCCCCACCAGGGACGCAGCGTCTGGTTGAGCGTCGGCAGCCGGCCCTTGAAGGTGTAGTTGATGCCGACATGGTCCTGCAGATGCGCACCGACATTTTCGTTGGCATGGACGACGGGAATGCCCAGGCTCCCAAGCAGGGCGGAAGGGCCGACGCCGGACAGTTGCAGCAATTGCGGCGAGTTGATCGAACCGCCCGACAGGATGATTTCGCGGCCGGCACGCGCCGTCTTCATCCCGCCGTTCTGCTGGTATTCGACGCCGACGGCACGCTTGCCCTCGAACAGGATTTTTGTCGCCAGCGCCTTCATCTCGACGCGGACATTCCCGCGCTTCATCGCCGGGCGCAGGAAAGCGCGCGCCGCCGACATGCGGCGGCCGTTGCGGGTCGAGATCTGGTAGATGCCGACGCCTTCCTGGGCGGCGCCGTTGAAATCCGGGTTGAGCGGCAGGCCGGCCTGCTGGCCGGCGGCGAGATAGCGTTTGGTCAGCGGATGGACTGCGTCCGAACAGTCGGTGACATGCAGCGGGCCGCCCGTGCCGCGCCATCGGTCGGCACCGGCCTGGTTGTCCTCGAGCGCCTTGAAGGCGGGAAGCAGATCGTCATAGCCCCAGCCGGGATTGCCGGCGGCGGCCCAGGCATCGAAATCCTCGCGGGCGCCCCTGATCCAGACCATGGCGTTGATCGAGCTTGAACCGCCGAGCAGCATGCCGCGCGGCCAGTGGTCGGTATTGCCGGCGAGGCCCGGATCCGGCTCGGCCTTGTAGTTCCAGTTGACGGCAGGATCGAAGAAGGTCTTGCCGTAGCCGAGCGGCATCTGCACGTAGAAGCGGCGGTCGCTGCCGCCGGCTTCCAGCATTAACACCGAGAAGCGCCCCGAGGCCGAGAGTTTTTCGGCCAGGACCGAGCCGGCCGAGCCGGAGCCGACGATGATGAAATCATAGGTCTGCATGATGGAAATGGGAGGCTCCGAAAGATTGGCTGCAGCCTAGACGCGACGGCATTCCGAAGTCGCCGCGCCATCCGGCATCAGTTGTGAAAAAAGCGACCGTCGAACTGGCCGGGTTTGCGGGGATGCCCGACAATCGCGCTTGATATCTACCTTCTCGACAGCCTATGCGATGGCATTATTTTGGCGCATGATTTTCTCCGAAAGTCTGCAACTTTTCGGAATCATGCTCTGGCCACTCTGCGGAAGGCAGGAAATCATATGCGAACCCTCCCTGACGCGTTCATCCCCGAACTGCCGGGCCACTACAGCGGCAAGGTCCGCGAGAACTACGACCTTGCGGATGGCCGGCGCATCATCATCGCCACCGACCGCCTCAGTGCCTTCGACACCATCCTGACTTCGATCCCGTACAAAGGAGAGATCCTGACGCAGACGGCGCGCTACTGGTTCGAGGAAACCGCCGACATCTGCCCGAACCATGTTCTCGAATACCCCGACCCGAACGTCGTCGTCGGCACGAGGCTCGACATCCTGCCGGTCGAGATCGTCGTGCGCGGCTATCTGGCGGGCACCACCAGCACCTCGATCCTGACGCGCTACAAGCGCGGTGACCGCGACATGTATGGCATCCACCTGCCGGACGGCCTGCGCGACAATGAAAAGCTGGCGGAGCCGATCATCACGCCGACCAGCAAGGCCGCGCATGGCGGCCATGACGAACCGCTGTCCAAAGCGGAGATCCTCGAGCAGGGTCTTCTCACGCAGGCGCAGTGGGATATCGTATCGGACTACGCCTTGCGGCTGTTCGCCCGCGGCCAGCAGCGCGCCGCGGAACGCGGCCTGATCCTCGCCGACACGAAGTACGAATTCGGCACCGACAAGGACGGGACCATCATTCTTGCCGATGAAATCCACACCCCGGACAGCAGCCGGTACTGGATCGCATCGAGCTACGGACAGGCGCTCGCCAGCGGCAGCCGGCCGGAGAGTTTTGACAAGGATTTCATCCGCTCCTGGGTCTCGGCCAGATGCGATCCTTACAAGGACCCGATTCCAGAGATACCCGACGAGATCGTCGAACAGGCTTCGCGGGTCTATGCGCAGGCCTATGAGGCGATCACCGGCAAGGAATTTTCTCCAGACCTTTCCGGGGACAGTGTGCTCGATCGTATTCGCACGAACCTCAGGCGCTATTTCTGATCGACCTTCGCCGGGTGATGCGAATTGCCGTCTTCCACCCATCGCCATGCCAGAGCCCACCAACTCGGGTTAACGGAGCCTTCGCCGGGCGTTGGCTGACGGTTGCATCAAACGAAAAACCCGCCTGTGCGGCGGGTCACTGGCGCAAATCAGCACCATAGGCAAAAATGTACCATAGCTGAGGTCACTGAGTCAAGAAAAAATTCCTATTGTGAAAAGCTACCGGCAAAAAAGCTGCCGACACCGCGACCCGGCTGTCGCAGGTCTTTTGTCAGTTCGGAGTCTCGTGGCCATGCCGTGGCGCGTTGACCTTCAGGCGCCGTGACGATACGGGATCGAGGGCAGCCGGTCTCGAAGGATTTCTCGCATGGTGCACTACGCTGAAGGACGGCCGCTTGGCGATCTGACGCTGCGCACCCTGGCCATGCCTTCGGATGCCAATGCGGCCGGCGACATTTTCGGCGGCTGGGTGATGGCGCAGATGGACCTCGCCTGCGGCATCCGTGCCGCCGAGCGCGCCAAGGGCCGCGTGGTGACGGCTGCGGTGAAAGAGATGTCCTTCGCCAAGCCGATGAAGATCGGCGACACGCTGTGCATCTACACCCATGTCGAACGCGTCGGCCGCACCTCGATGACGCTCAAGGTCGAGGCCTGGGCGCAGCGCTACCTCTCCGACCTGATGGAAAAGGTCACCCATGCCGATTTCGTCATGGTGGCGCTGGATGGCGAGGGCAAGCCGAAAGCGGTTCCTGCCGAAGGCTGACGCGAGCCGTTTTTCCCACGCTTGGTCATTTGTAACAGTGCCCCGCCTGGAGACCCGTTTCGCGACATCCGATGGTTGCCTCCAAGCCTGATCCTGCTGCAATCGGAGGAGAGACAATGCGTCAACATCTGCTGAACGGTTGGCTCGTGGCAGCCCTGGTCGCGACGACATGCCTGCTCGGCGTGACCGCTTACGCGGAGGTGAAGGAAGATATCTCGCGCAGTGCCTGCACGCATGGGGAACAGGCTCCCGGCGAGCAGGGCGCACGGTGTGATACCTGTGCCGCCGCGCGATGCGATGTCCGCACATCAGGAGCCTGAGCGGCAGCCGTCAGGGGACTGCATGAGCGGCAATCCACCAGCCAAAACGGCCCGTGCATTCGGGCAACGACCCGCGCAGCCGAGATAGAACTTCCGATCAGGCAAGCCGGATGTTGCGTGCGGGGCTGAATCCCTTGCGGCGCAAGGGTTTCAGGCGTGCGTGACGTCGAATTTTTCGCGCGCCGCCTTGACGCGCATGGTGTTCGCGCGCGCCCATTCGCTCAGTGCGCTGACGGGGATCAGCAGCTCGTGGCCGAGCTCGGTCAGCTCATAATCGACGCGCGGCGGAATGGTTGGAAACACGGTGCGGGTGACGAAGCCGTCACGCTCCAGGCCGCGCAAGGTGGTGGTCAGCATTTTCTGCGAGATGCCGCCGACGGCGGCGCGCAATTCATTGAAACGCATCGGTCCGTCGCCCAGCTTGCCGACGACCAGAACAGTCCATTTGTCGCCGACGCGCTGCAGGATTTCCGAGATGGCGCGGCAGTCTTCGGAGCGGTGTGGGTGCCTCGGTAACAAAAAAGTGCCTTCTTGTGCATCGCGTTTGCAGTATCTCATATAGCGCAGGTATCCAAATGATACCAGTACTTCGTGCAAGGAGAGCCCTTATGTCCAAACCCAAAATTGCCATCGTCGTCGGATCGACGCGCGCCGCTCGTTTCGCCGATGTGCCAACCCAGTGGATCGCCAAGATCGCCAAGTCGCACGCCGACATCGATGTCGAGATCGTCGACCTGCGCGACTTCCCGCTGCCGTTCTTCGACGAGGTCGCATCCTCCGCCTGGGCGCCGTCGCAGAACGAAGTGGCGCAGCGCTGGCAGAAGAAGGTCGCCGAATTCGACGGCTTCATCTTCACCGCCGCCGAATACAATCATGGCCCGACGGCCGTGCTGAAGAACGCCATCGACTACGCCGCCAATGAATGGAACAAGAAGCCGGCCGGCTTCGTCGGTTATGGCAGCGTCGGCGGCTCGCGTGCCGTCGAACAGCTTAGACTGTATGCCGTCGAATTGCAGATGGCGCCGGTCAAGTCGGCCGTCCATATCGCCTGGGGCGATTTCCTCGCCGTCCGCCAGGGCGAGAAGAAGCTGGAAGACCTCGAGCATCTGAACCAGGCCGCCACCGCGCTGGTCAACGATGTTGCGTGGTGGGCCAAGGTGCTCAAGGCGGCGCGTCAGGCCGACGCCGTTGCCGAGGAAGTCAAGGCGGCCTGACCGCCAATTCGAATTATCCTCCCAAGGATCCGGGGGGCGGCGTCTTGCGCCGCCCTTTTTCAATTATAGCGGCTCGAATTGAAAGCTGGCGCCGGATCGGACGACGCGGCCGACACCGGGCGAATCCAGATGCGCGCCGGCGACGAAACAATGATCGTCGGCTGCAAGCGCCAGCAACCGCAACCGGCTTTCGCGCGCCTGGTCCTGATCGGCGTCGAATTCCCATGTCACCTCAGGTCGATCGAACTGAAGCGATGGGACGTGAACGGTGTCGCCCCAGATCAAAATGCGTTCGCCGCCGGCAGAAACACGAAAGCAGCTGTGTCCCGCTTCATGGCCATGAGCGCCGACAATGTCGACATGTGTCCCAATACGGTCTCCGGCTTCGAAGGGTTCCGCCGTGCCGTGAAATCGTTCGAGCCGCGCTTCGGCGCGAAAAAAGCCGAGTTCTTCCCCGGGAACGAGCAAGCGCGCCAGGCGCGGGAAAGCGTCGCGGCCGTCGGCAAGCACAAGACCATGGATGTGGTCGAGATGCGTGTGGGTGAAGCAGACGGTACGGACTCGTCCTGCATCGATGCCAGCTTCGTCCAGCGCCTCGGGAAGTCGGCCCATGGTGGGATGCCAGGCGTTCGAGGCGCCGGTATCGATCAAGATGATCCCGTTTCCATCGTCAATCGCGAAGGCATTGACGGAAAGCCTGAGTTGACCACCAACCAACGCGACTTGTTGCGGCAATTCATCGCCAAATGGCTTGTCGCCGCGTTGCCGAAGCCGTCCGATCGGCATGTCGACATAGCCATCGCGCAAGGAGGTGATGCGCAAGTCACCAAGATCGTAGGTCTGATAAAGGTCGCCCGAAGCTATGCGGTGCATTTTCCGATCCGTTCTGTGGACAAATCGACGGTCTGGCAGCCCGCGTCGGCAACTCACCCGTCAAATTCGATTTATGCCATGTGGGCGTGCGTCGCCTGCCGTGGCCGGATGATGCAGTCGGCGAGGCGGTCCGCCTCGTTCAACTCGTCGGCATGATGCTGGCCCCATTGGCAGAGCGCCAGCAGGATCGGCTCGAGGCTGAGGCCGAGGCGCGTCGCCGAATATTCGACGCGCGATGGCACTTCGGCGAAGATTTCACGGCTGACCAGGCCGTGCTCTTCCATTTCGCGCAGCTGCTGGATCAGCACTTTCTGGGTGATGCCCGGCATCAGCGTCTTGAGCGCCGACAGGCGCCGGGGACCATCGAAGAGATGGTAGAGGATAACCGCCTTCCAGCGACCCGCGATCACTTTCAGCGCCCGTTCCGCCGGCAGCATCGGCAGTCTTTTGATCGGCATTCTCTTGGGATCTGGCATGGTCACCTCCTGGTCAGCAGGGGACAAATGAGTGTGTAGTCGAGGCTCCGCAGATAGTGGCAAACCGCTGCCGATGCCAGTGCTATCGGAGTTTGCCATGAAAGCCATTCAACTCAGCCGCTTCGGCGGTCCCGAGATGCTGGAGGTGGTCGATCTGCCGACCCCGGTGCCGCAGGCCGGTGAGGTGCTGATTCGTGTCCATGCCGCCGGGATCAACTTCTTCGAAGTGCTGATGCGCGCGAACCGCTACGCGGTGACGCCGCAACTGCCGATGATCCCGGGCGTCGAGGCGGCGGGTGTCGTCGAGGCCGTCGGGCAAGGCGTGGATGCACAATTGCTGGGTCGCCGCGTGGCCGCGACTTTGTTCATGTCGCAGCGTCCCCACAGCGGCTATGCGGAGCAGGTGACGATGTCAGCCGATCTCGTCGTGCCGCTGCCGGATGCGCTGCCGTTCGAGGCTGCCACGGCGCTGACGGTGCAGGGGCTGACGGCCCTTCATCTGCTTCGGCAAAGCCCGCCCGATGACAAGGCGGTGCTGGTGCCGGCCGCATCGGGCGGTGTGGGAACGCTGCTTGTCCAACTGGCCAGGCTGAAGGGCGCACGCCAGGTGATCGCAGCCGCCGGCGGCAAGGCAAAGCTGGATTTCGCCTTGTCGCTCGGCGCCGATGCCGCAGTCGACTATACCAAGCCGGACTGGCCCGCTCGCGTCCGCGACCTCACCGGCGGGGAGGGCGCCAACGTCATCTACGACACAGTCGGCGGTGCGCTGACCGCTGCCTCACTTGAGGCTCTGGCGCCTGGCGGCGAACTGGTGTTTGCTGCGCTCGGGCGCTTTGGCCTCGCTGCCTCCGATCTGGAGCAGTTGATCGGCCGCAACCAGTCACTCAGGTTTCGCGCTGCTGCCGCTGCTGTCTGACGATGTGCTGAAAGCCAGCCTGTCCGAACTGTTCCAAATGGCGGCAAGCGGCCGGCTGCAGGTCACGATCGGCGGCAGATTCCCGCTCGACCAGGCCGGCGAAGCGCACCGGTTGCTGGATGAGCGCCGGTCGACCGGGAAGGTGGTACTGATACCCTGATATGGCGGTAGCCGCGAACACGACGCCAATCGGGGTTGGACTGCTACATCGACGGGACTGCCATCTGGTCGCGCCCTGTGGCCTGATATATCCGGCTGCAATCCGTCACATGAGTGAAGCCGTGAAGACATCCAGCCTGACCGGCGCCGTTTCCCCGATGATCCCGGTGCTCGTTTGCGCGCTTGCGATCTTCCTGCTGTCCGGGATGGATGCGGCGATGAAGATCCTGGTCATCGCGGTCGGCGTCTACAACACCTTGCTGTGGCGCAGCATGGTCGCGACCGTGGTCGCGGGCGCGGCCTGGTTGGCGGGACCGCGCCTAAAGCCAACCGTTCCGGTGCTGAGGCTGCATGCGCTGCGTGCCGCGATTGTCGGCATCGTCCTGATATCCTTCTTCTGGGGCTTGGCCAGGCTGCCGCTCGCGGAGGCGATCGGGCTCAGTTTCGTGGCGCCCTTGTTTGCCCTGTTTCTCGCCGCGCTGCTGCTGGGCGAACGGATCCGGCGCCAGGCTGTCTGGGCATCTTTGGCCGGCATTGCCGGTGTCGCCATCATCATGGCCGGCCAGTTCGGGAAGGCAGACTATTCGCAAGATGCCATGCTCGGCACGGCAGCGGTGCTCGTGTCGACGGTGTTCTACGGCTACAATCTGATCCTCGCCCGGCAACAGGCGCAGTTGGCCAAGCCCATCGAGATCATGCTGTTCCAGAACCTTTGCGTTGCCATCCTCCTCGGCCTCGCAGCACCCTGGCTTGCCGTCGCCCTACCGAGCAATCTTTGGCTTCCTTTGGCCGGGGTGACGGTGCTGTCGCTTGCCGGGCAGTTCCTGATGAGCTGGTCCTACGCCCGCGCCGAAGCGCAATATCTGATCCCGACGGAATACTCGGCCTTTATCTGGGCGGTCGCGCTCGGCTGGTTCTTCTTCGGCGAGGAGGCGACCTGGACCACCTTGACCGGAGCGTGCCTGATCGTCGCCGGCTGCCTGATCGCCGCGCGGGCCAATCCCAGGCTTGCCGAGCCCATCGAAGTGGCGGTTTGAGCGCCGACGTTCAGCGCCCGGCAGGTTCGCGAAATACCCCAGTCTCCACCTCGTGGATGAAGTGAGCGATGAGAGCCGCGCATTGGCGATGATGCGTTTCGAGAAGCATGTGTCCGCTCTCAAAGACATGGATTTCGACTGCGTCGAGGTCGCGGCTGTAGGCCATGATCTCGTCCAGCGCGAAGAAGGCGTCGTGCCGTCCCCACAGCACGAGGCATGCTGGCTGTTGGTCGCGGAGATAGGCCTGGATGGCCGGGAAGCGGGCGATGTGCGAGCCATAATCGGTGAAGAGTTCGAACTGAATGTCGGTGTTGCCGGGCCTCGCCAGACGCTCCGTATCGAGATACCAACCCTCGGGCGGAAACAACACCTTCAGACGCTCGGGGAGACCGCCGATATATTGGTTCCGGGTCCCCTCGAAATTCATCCAGTCCGGCAGTTTGGCGCGGTTTTCTTCAGTCGGTTCGGCGAAGAACGCCTTCGGCGCGTCCCATTCCGGTCCCAGCCCCTCGTCATGAGCGTTGCTGTCCTGCGCGATCAGGCCGAGGATGCGATCCGGCCGCCGTGTGGCGAGATGATAGCCGACGGGCGTGCCGAAGTCAGTGATGTAGAGGAAGAATCGCTGGAGGCCGAGGGCCTCGATGAAGGCTTCTATCGTGTTGGCCAGGTTCTCGAACGTGTAGTCATAGGCATCGATGGAAGGGGCGGACGAAAAGCCGAAACCGGGCAGATCCGGCGCCACCACATAGGCTGTCTCCGCCAGCGGTTCGATGACATTTCGATAGACGTGCGACGAAGTCGGATACCCGTGCAGCAGCAGGATTGCCGGCCTGCCCGGGTCGCCGGCATGACGATAGAAGATGTCGAGGCCGTCGACATTGATGGTCTGGTGGCGGGTCTTGTAACGATTGCTGCACATCCTCTCTCTCCAGGCTCTCGCGCCGATCTGGGGTGGCTTTGACACCGTATATCGGTGTGATAGTGATTCATCTTGTAACCGTATAATGCAAGTAATGAGGTTATGTTCCGTGAGCCATGCACACACCGAATGGGTGCCGGATCACTTCATAGGCGGGCATCCCGCTTTGGACCTGTCGAACGCCGTGTTCGACCGGCGGGTGCCAGCAGCTGATAATGAACTGTTTAAGTCCGTCCGGGATGTTGCGAACTGGTTCAACGCCTCAGGGCTTGCCGACGATCGCCAGGCGCAGGCCGTCGCCGAGATAGCGGATGGGCGGTTCGTGGAACGGGTCCGCGAAGTGCGGGAGGCGTCATTTCAGGTTTTCGAGTCAATCGCCGCCGGCAAACCGTCCGCGGTCGAACCGCTAGATCATTTCACCGTTTCACGGAAACGGCGAGCTGCTCTAACTCTTTGTTTTGACGCAATCCCGGACGGAAAACCGCTTCACACTTTTCCTGGAATTGCTCTAGGCGTGTTATTCTCGCGCACGGCAAGCTCGCTTGCCGCCGGCTCTATCGAGCTGGATCGCACCAGACCGAAGCTTGCCCTTGCCCGGTGGCGGGACCCGGATGCCGTCACCGCCTTGCTGGCCATGCTGTCCATCGAAGCGTTCTTCACCCTGCCGCGCGACAGGCTGCATTCCTGCCCTCGCTGTGGCTGGCTTTTCCTCGATACGTCGCGAGGCGGCAAGCGGCGCTGGTGCAGCATGCGCACCTGCGGTAACCGCGAGAAGGTCTCGCGCCACCGAGATCATGCCCATGCCTAGATCCGGGTTAGCGCACCACTTCGCCTTTGCTGCGGGCAGGCCGGATGCCGGCGCGTCACTCCGGAAGACCGGCCTTGCGAAAACCATCGACGAAATGCTCGAGCGTAGCGGCGTCGCGGAATGGCTCGGTCGTCGCCCAGTGATGGGTTGTGAAATGCGGGTTGCCGACGAGAAACAGCTCGGCCTCCGCGCGCGCCTCGTCCAGCCGGCCGAGTTGCGCCAGGCTTGCCGCCAGGAAACGGCGTGAGCTTGTGCGATAGGTCTCGTCACGGCGCAACGTCTCGATAGCGGCTTGATAGTCGCGCGCCGCATATTGCGCCTGGCCGAGCGTCAGATAGTACCAGCTCGCCGGAAACGGGTTCAGCCGGAACGCCTTGCGGATGTGCTCGAGACCCTCTTCGACCCGGCCGGCCAGGACCGCGATGTCGGACAATGCCGCCCAGGTGTCGGCCTCGTTCGGGTCGAGCTCGATCGCCTTGGCGAATTCGGCATCCGCCTCGGCGAAGCTGCGCTCATAGGCAAGCAGGTAGGCCAGGATCCAGCGACAGCCAGCATCGTTGGGATCGATCGCCACAGCCTTGCGCGCCAGCTCCAAGGCAACGCTGCGGGCAGCTTCGGTTGGTCCGCCCCAATGCACCTGTCCCATCCAGTGGTTCATGGCAAGCCAGCGATAGGGCTCGGCGTATCCGGGATCGAGCGACACCGCGCGCGTCAGCATCAGATGCGCTTCCTGCGCCATCTGCGGCGAGTCGTCGATCAGCTTGCGCGCCCGCACGCAGAGATCGTAAGCCTCGAGATTGCTGGGCCGGTTGCGCGGCGGCAGCGTGCGCAGACGGCCAAGCAATGCCTCCACGATCTTGGCCGTCACCTCGTCCTGAACGGCAAAGATGTCGTCCAGGCCGCGATCGAAGCGTTCCGCCCACAGATGATCGCCGCTCACCGCAACAACCAACTGTGCGTTGATGCGCACGCGCCCCGCGGCGCGTCTTGCGCTGCCTTCCAGCAGGTAGCGCACGCCAAGGTCCCCGGCGATCTCGCGCACGTCCATCGCTTTTCCCTTGTAGGCAAAGGTTGAGTTGCGGGCGATGACGAACAGGCCGGAGATCCTGGACAGGTCGGTGATCAGGTCTTCAGTCAACCCGTCCACGAAGGAATCCTGCTCGGGATCGTTGCTGAAATTGACGAAGGGCAGCACGGCTATCGATGGTTTGTCGGGCAGCGGCAAGGGTTTTCGCTTGGCCTGGCCGAGCTGTTCGACGGCCCCCGTGAAACGGTAGCCGACGCGCGGAACGGTGGATATCCATTCGCCGTTCTCGCCGACAGGACCAAGCAGCTTGCGCAACTGCGCGATCTGGACGGTGAGGTTGCCTTCCTCCACGGCCGTGCCCGGCCATGCAGCGTCCATCAACTCGGCCTTTCCCAAGATTTCACCGGGCCGCCCGACGAGTGCTGCAAGCAGGCTCAGCCCGCGATAGCCAACGGCAACGGGGACGTCGTTCCGAAGCAGCGTTCCCGCACCCGGATCAAGCACGAACGGACCAAAGGCAAAACGCGATCCCATAGGCGCATCTATAGAGCAATTCCAGGAAAAGTGTGAAGCGGTTTTCTGTTCGGAATTGCGTCAAAACAAAGGGTTAGAGTAGGTTACCGGTTCCGTGAACCGGTGAACTGCTCTAGCTCGTTTGGAAGTTTTGAGAACTATTTGGGAGGGCTTAATTACGGCGCCGTCCGTATCGCGCAGAATTCAACCTCATCGAGAGCCCTAGGCCCTCAAACCATATGGAGGTTGCCATGACCAATACACTTGCATCAGCCCAGCGTTGTGCAGCGCGACCGGGAACGTCCGTGCGGCCGGCATCGCGCCGGCTCCTGAAGACCCTGCGAAGCATCATAGCGAGCTGGCACGATCGGACCTGGCGCGAACGGATACGCTTTCGCTGGCAACTCAGGCAGATGTCGAAGGACAATCCGCATCTGATCGACGATATCGGCCTGACGATAGAGCAGGTCGAGGGAGAGATCGCCAAGTCCTTCTGGGAACGATAGAGCGAATGCCGCAATTGCTCGGGCGTCAGCGCACCGCCTCGCGATGGGCGCTTGCCAGGCGGGATGCGGCGGCCGTCGAGATCGCCACCTCGAAGCGCCAGCCCTGCGCGTCGACGCATTCGCCAGTCGCCGGCATGATGCATGTGCGCCAGCACATAGCCGGCGACGGAGCCCGGTGATGGGAGAATGCCGGCCGTTGTGGCGGTGCGAAACGGTAGTACTCGTCATGGACCAGCACCATCGGAACGCCTTTAATCTCGACAGGACATCGAGCGCGTCGCACCCCTGAAGCGTGTCGTACGAACGGGTTCAGGCGACCCGTTTTAGGTCCTCGTTTTTATGCATGTCGTTCTCCCAAACCGAGGTCGCTTTGGGCGACATGCATCAGAGGGCATCCATATGTACGCCATTGGCAATCTGAGTGCAGCCGGGCAGGCCGAATTGCTCGGCCCACAGACATAGTGAACCTGCTGCTGCGTTGAGCGCCGCGCCGCGATCTGTCAGCGAATAGACTACCTTCGCTGGAACCACGGAAAAGACTTTACGGTCGACAAGGCCGTCGGCCTCCAGTTCTCGCAATTGTTGCGCCAGCATCTTTTCACTGATGCCAGAAAGCGCCTGTTTCAATCGACCAAATCTGCGCCACGCCGTTCCGAGCTCGCAAAGGATATCTACTTTCCACTTTCCTTCGACCATCCTGACGGCCGCTGCAAAGCCATTGTCCGCGGAATTGTTCATCGCGCGTTCCTTACCTTCTGGTGACCACTTACGCCCGGGTGCGTATCGCGCGCCGCTCGTTTTGACATACCTCTCAAGACGATCACAGCAAAACGCGGTCGGACGCCGCCAATTGATATGGAGTGTGGAATGAAGCTTTCAATCACGGTCATTGGAACGGGCCGTATGGGCTCGGCGCTCGCCGGCAGCCTGCTTCAGTCGGGATATCCGACGACTGTCTGGAACAGAACCAGACAGAAGACCGATCCACTCGCCAGGCTGGGCGCAATCGCCGCGTCCTCCGTGGAGGAAGCCGTGAACGCAGGCGAGATCATCATTGTGAATGTCAGCGACTATAAGGCGACAAAAGCGCTTCTCCACAGTGGACGCCATCGCCTCAGCCATTCGCGGCAAGCTGATCGTGGAGTTGACTTCGGGGACGCCGAGTGGCGCACGGGAAGCCGCTGAATGGTGTACGAAGCACGGCGCAAACTACCTTGATGGCGCGATCATGGCGACGCCGGATTATATCGGCACGGACGCCGGGACCATCCTGCTTGCCGGGCCAAGGGAGGCTTTCGACACGAACCGCGATGTGTTTCGCGCCTTGGGTGGCAATGTTCAGCATGTTGGCGAAGAACCAGGGCGTGCGAACGCGCTCGATAGCGCACTACTGGCTATCATGTGGGGCGCTCTGTTCGGGACGCTCCATGCGATCGCCGTGTCGCAGGCCGAAGAGATCGAACTCGGTGAACTGGCGCGGCAGTGGTCCGCGACGGCGCCGGTCATTGACGGCCTGGTGACCGACCTCATCAAGCGGACGAGCGCTGGCCGATTTGCCAGCGATAACGAAACGCTCTCGTCGATCTCGGCGCACCACGGCGCAATGCAGCATCTGTTGGAGTTGATGCAGTTCCGCGAAATCGACCGTTCAATAGTCGATGGTTATGATGCGATATTCAAACGGGCCATAGCGGCGGGCCACTTGCACGATGATTTCGCCGCTCTCGCATTTTCTGGCGATAGGGAAGTAGCATGCCTTTGACGCATCTCATTGATAAGTATTGTTCCTCGTGGTCCACCGAAAACGTCGAGAAGCGGCGAGTGTCGCTGCTATCGATCTTGAGCGAAGGCGCGACGTATACAGATCCAACTGTTCACGCTGTTGGTGCCGAAGAACTGCTAGCCCACATTGCAGGAATTCAGAGCAAGCATCCTGGTGCCTGCATTCTGCGGACCAGCAACGTGGATGTTCATCACGGCGTCGCGCGCTTCGCGTGGAAGTTTGTGATGCCTGACGGTTCGTCTTTACCCGAGGGCCTGGACATCGCCTTTCTAGATGAGGAGCAGAAACGGATAACGCGCATCATTGGCTTCTTCGGTTTGTTGAAACCAGTTCGACCTCTGGCAGAGGGCGGCGTCAGCTAACCGGTCAAAAGCTGACATTCGAACATGTCAGCGCACCGCCTCGCGGTGGGCGCCGGGCAGGCGGGTGGCGATCAGCTTGTCGATGCGGCGGCCGTCGAGATCGACCACCTCGAAGCGCCAGCCCTGCGCGTCGACGCATTCGCCAGTCGCCGGCAGATGGTGCATGTGCGACAGCACATAACCGGCGACGGTTTCGTAATCGCGGTTTTCCGGCAGGTCGATGCCGAGAATGTCGGCCATCTCGTCGGCCTGCATGTAGCCGGCGAGCAGCCACGAGCCGTCCTCGCGCTTGACCGCGTTCTCCTCGTCGCCGGCGTCTGTGTCCGCGCGGAACACGCCGGTGATGGCTTCCAGAATGTCGGCCGGGGTGACGATGCCTTCGAAATGGCCGTATTCGTCATGCACCAGCGCCATCGGCACGTCGGATTCCTTCAGCTTCTGCAGCACATCCAGCGCGTCGGCCTGGTCGTAGACGATGGGGGCTGCGCGCACATGCCTGCGCGGGTCGAGCACGCGGCCGGCAAGCAACGCCGCCAGCACGTCACGCGTCTGGACGACGCCGATCATGACATCGACGCCGCCGTCACCTGCCGGCAGGCGCGAATGCTGGGTTTCCATGAGCAGCTTGCGGATGGCCGCCTCGTCGGATTGCAGATTGATCCAGTCGACCTCGGTGCGCGGCGTCATCACCGCGCGCACGGCGCGGTCGCCAAGCCGCATGACGCCGGCGATCATGCGCCGCTCGTCGGATTCGATCGTGCCGTGATGCTCGGCCTCGGCGACCAGCATCTTGATCTCCTCATCGGTGACTTTCTCTTCGCTTTCGCCGCGCTGGCCGAGCAGCCACAATATGGTGCGGCCGGAGAAGTCGAGCAGGAAGACCAGCGGCGCCGAGATGGTGGCGAGGATGGTCATTGCCGGAGCGACCCTGGCGGCGACCCGCTCTGGGTCGCGCAAGGCAATCTGCTTGGGCACCAGCTCGCCGACGATCAGCGAGAAATAGGTGATGATGGCGACGACGATGCCGACGCCGAGCGGATCGGCGACGGTCTCGCGGATGCCGGTCGAGGCCAGGAACTGCGCCAGCCGTTCGCCGAGCGTGGCGCCGGAAAAGGCGCCGGAGAGGACGCCGACCAGGGTGATGCCGATCTGCACCGAGGAGAGGAACTTGCCGGGATTCGAGCCAAGCTCAAGCGCGCGGCCGGCGCCATTGATGCCGCGGTCGATCATCGCTTTCAGGCGGGCCGGTCGCGACGAGACGATGGCAAGTTCGGACATCGACAGAAGGCCGTTCACACAGATGAGGACGACCACGATAGCGATTTCTACGTATAACATGAGCGGTCAATAGCATTGCGGCGCGGTCTTCGAAAATAGTCTGACGTGATTTTTGAGAAATGACCGGCATTTCGGTCACGCGGCATCCCAGGGCGGCGTCGAAAAATGTTCGACGAGGGCGTCGACGACAACCCGTACCTTTGGCGTGAGCGCGCGCGTTACCGGCCAGACGGCATGCACGACGATGTTCTCGACCAGGCAGTCCGACAGCACCATTTCGAGATCGCCGCTTTTGAGGCTGTCGGCGGCCAGCCATGTCGGCAGGAAGGCGATGCCGCAGCCGGCGAGCGCTGCATCCAGCATCGGTTCGCCATGGCCGAGAACGAGTCGCGCCTTGGGCATGAAGGTTGCGAGATGGCCGTCGGAATGCCTGATCACCCAGGGACGGACGATGCCCTCGCGACCGTAGCCAATGACGCTGTGATCGGCGAGATCCTCGACCGATTGCGGCCGGCCATGCCTGTCGAGATAGTCGGGAGCCGCGCATATGGCCGAGCGCTGGGCGTAGAGGCGCCTGGCCGCAAGCGACAGGCTGTCGTCGAGTTCGCCCATGCGGATCGCCAGGTCGATGCCCTCCTCGATCAGGTCGACGCGGCGGTCATTGAAGGAGACTTCCACCGTCAGGTCCGGAAATTCCCTCGAAATCTCGAACAGCACGGGGGCCACGCAGCGTCGGCCGAAGGCCAGCGGCACGTCGATCCGAAGCCGGCCAGACGGGACCTGCCGGCGCGAGGCAAGCAGCGACTGTGCGGCTTCGATCTCGGCAAGGGCCCGGACGCAAGCTTCATAATAGCTGACGCCTTCGCTGGTCGGGCTGAGGCTGCGGGTGGTGCGGTTCAGCAAGCGAACGCCGAGTCTCTGCTCCAGCTGCGCGATCGATTTGCCGATCGCCGACTTCGTCACATGCAGCCGCTCGCCGGCGCTGGTGAAGCTGCCGGCCTCCACCGCCTGAACGAACGCGACGATGCCTTGCAGGTCGGCCGTTTCCATGGCGATTTCCTATTGTCGACTTTTAGTCCGCAATCAGTGTCAAATTATACCGCACGAAAGCACTATTTTCTATAGTCGAAAGGCATAAATGTCTCGCCTGCATCAACGCACGGAGCGCGACGCGACATGAGCACCCCAATCAACAGATCCTGGCAGATGAGCGGTTTTGGCCTGTCGAGGCTAAGCCAGGTGGAAGGCAAGGTACCCGAGCCAGGGCCGCACGATTTGCTGGTGCGGACCAAGGCCGTGTCGCTCAACTACAAGGACAAGATGATCGTAGACGGCGTGCTGATCCCCGACCTTGCCTTTCCCTTCGTGCCGACATCCGACGCGGTGGGTGAAGTGGTGGCCGTCGGCAGTGCGGTCAGCCGCTTTCAGGTCGGCCAGCGCGTGCTCGGCCAGGTGATCGCCGATTGGCCGGATGGCGACGCACCGCCAGTGCTGCATAAGCACACGCTGGGGTCGTCGCTGTCGGGCATGCTTTCCGATCATGTCATCTTCGGCGAGGACGCCGCGGTGCTGGCGCCGCCATCGCTCGGCGACGTCGAGGCCGCGACATTGCCGATCGCGGCGCTGACGGCCTGGTTCGCCATGGCCGAAGCGACCAGACCGGTGCCGGGCCAGACCATTCTGATCCAGGGCACCGGCGGCGTGTCGCTGTTTGCGCTGCAGTTCGCCACCGCGTTCGGCCTGCGCGCCATCGTCACCTCAAGCAGCGACGAAAAGCTTGAGCGGGCAAGAAAGCTCGGCGCCTGGCAAGGGATCAACTACCACACGCAACCGGCCTGGGACGAGGCCGCGCGTGAGCTGACGAATGGGCTGGGCGTCAACCACGTGCTGGAAATGGTCGGCGGCGACAATGCACGGCGATCGCTGAACGCGCTGGCCGCCGACGGCCGGCTGTCGATCATCGGCCTGCTGGGCGCGATGGAGCTCAGCTTCCCTATCGTGCCCTTCATGCGCAACCGCATCACCGTGCAGGGCCTGTCGGTCGGCCATCGCCGCGCCTTCGAACGTATGAATCAGGCGATCGAGGCGCTGGCGATCAAGCCGGTCATCGACAAGGTCTTTGGCTTCGACGAGGTGCCACAGGCCTTGCAGCATCTGGAGAAAGGGCCGTTCGGCAAGATCGTGATCACCACGAACTGACTTTTGCGATGGGTCATGGCAGCTGCTTCAACATGCCGACAATCGCCTCGCCGTCCGTGAAATAGGGATCGCCGCCGCCATTGCGGCCCGTACTGGTGGCGCCGACGCCCGATATGTCGCTGGTCGAGATCAGCGTGCCGGCGGTGGCCAGGTCGCGCATCAGGAAATCGCGCTCGGCGTCGATGTCAGGGCCGATATGGTGGGTGACAGCGCCGGTGTCGTGGCTGAGGCCGACGCCGCGATCGAAGCTGGCCGAGCCCAGCCACAGCGGCCGGCCATCGTCGCCGCTTGCCTCGGTCTGCCAGAAGCGGACATGATGCCGGCGGTCGGCGCTGGGGCCCTCCGGCTTTTCGAAGGCGAGATCCTGGGCGCGGCCATCGAACAGCAGCCTGCTGACCGGCGCATCGGGGTAGGGGTGGTCGAACAGCACGCTTTCACCGATTTCGATCGCGGTCTTCAGGGTCACGGCGTCGGCGGTGTCCCAGCCGGCGACGGCGAAGGCGTGGACTACTTCCTTTCGCGTACCGACAAGACCGACATTGATGGGATCGCCCGGAATGCCTTGCGGCGTGTGCGTCACCATCTCGAAGCTGTGCTTGCGAAAGCCGCGATCGTGAAACGTCCAGAATTCCGGTGCGGCGAAATAGGCGAGCGCCAGATAGGCGGCCAGCAAGGTCGCCACCCAGATTGCAACGCGTCGCGGAAAACTTCGCTGGCTCATGAACGCCGCCCGATCCGTGCGGTATCTTTTGCCCGAGGGACCCTGGAAATCAATGGCCAGCAGCGCGCCGCCGCTCTATCGTGGGCCATCGTTTCTTCGCGGGGGCAGCAATGGAGCGGAAGCTGGCAGGCCGCAAGCCAATGGCGTTGACCGCCGAGCTTGTCGCGCAAGTTGAGCGTGTCGAGCCTGATCCCGGGCCAGAGCCCGGAACCAGCGAGCACACCGATGCGGAGTTCGATGGCCTGGTCGAAAAGCTGCTTTCGCAGCATCGTCCCGACACGCTTTGGGTCTTTGCCTACGGGTCGTTGATCTGGAACCCCGAATTCGCCCATGTCGAGCAGCGCCCGGCCACGGCGCCGGGATGGCACCGCTCGTTTTGCCTGAAGCTGACCCGCTGGCGCGGAACCCGTGATTTGCCGGCCCTGATGCTGGCGCTCGATCGAGGCGGCAGTTGCAACGGCATCGTCTATCGGCTGCCCGCGGAAGACCATTTCGGGCAACTCGGCCAGTTGATGCGCCGCGAGATCGATGCCAACCCGCCAACCAACGTGCCATGCTGGATCAAGGTCAAGACCAAGGACGGGCCGCTGCATGCCTTGGCCTTCGTCGCCGCGCCGGACGGCAGGGCCTATGCCGGCCGGTTGCCATTGGAGCAGGTTGCCGACACTCTGGCACGGGCTGCCGGTCATTGGGGCTCTTCGGCGCAGTATTTGTTCAGGACCGTGAGCAAGCTTGAAGAGAGCGGCATCCGCGACCGGAATCTCTGGCGCATCCAGGACTTGGTCGCACGGCAAATCGCCGCTTCAACCGGTGGCGCCGACTAGGCTGATCTCTTTCTAACGGCAGGCGCGATAACCGTTCTTGCGGTTCTTGATGTCGAAATGGAAATGGTTGCGGTGGTCGTAATTGTAGCCGGGGCCGAGCACGGTGGTGAAATACTGGCAGCCGTCGGCGCGTACATTGTTGAGGAAGCCCCGGGTGCGGAAGGCGAACAGGCCGGGCTTGCGCACGTCGATGTCGTCGCCATTGTTGAGTTCGATGCTCATGACGTCGAGCGCATTGCCCTTGCCGTGCTCGGACAGTACACCTTCGCCGGCAATCCTGCGGCAGGAATAGCTGGAGCCCTGGTGGATGGTCTTGACACCGGAGAAATAACGCCAGCGGGCGGAGGGGACGAGCTCGTTCTTCGTCCAGCCGGCAAAGGTGGCGGCCATGTCGCAGGTGAGGGTCGCGGCGGGTTTCATCTGGATGTTGCCGATGGCCGAAACCTTGACCGGATAATCGATGCCGCACTGGCCTTCATGGATCGGCGCCAGGTCGGTGTAGGCGACATCGAGGCGCTTCAATTGCTGCCGGCAGTCGGTTTCGCTGGCCGGCATCTGCTCGACGGGCGACATCGGCTCGTCCATGCGCGGATAAGCGGCCTGCGTCATGTACGGATTGGAAGGGACAAGCTTCTGCATGCCGGCATATTGCGGCACGGCAGCCGTCTGCGCGCCGACGTCGACGGCCGGCTCCAGCGACAGCACACTGCCGGTGTTGCAGGCGGAAAGCGCCGCCAGCGCCAGGCCGGCGGTCAGCATTGCTGGATATTTTGACTGGCGCGCGGTGGCGAAAAACACGGCCCGAAATTTGCCGGCCATTGGCGGAATCCCGTTGATGGATATCCGGCATTTTAACGATCAAGGGTAAAGGAAAACTCAGCGCCCGCGTTCATGCCTGCGGCCGAATTGCGGCACGCGGCTGGATCAGCCATGTTCACTGGCAGAACGTCCCGCCGTGCCGGCGCGGTTCGAGATCGAGATGGAAATGCAGGGAATGATCAGGATCGGCGCCCGGACCGAGCACCGTCTTGAAAGGTCCGCAGGCCGCCTTGCGCACGGCATTGAGGAATTTAGCGTCTTTCTCCGGCGGCGCTGGGCCGACCTCGATCTTCTTGCCGTCCGACAGCGTGAAGCTGGCGATATCGAGCGCGTTGCCGAAGGCATGTTCCGACAGTTTTCGTGTGCCGTTGCGTGGCCGGCAGACAAAAGCCGATGCCTGGCCGATCGATTTCAGGTCCGCACCGAATTCGGCTTTCGCCGCCGGCTGGATGACATCGGCGGCAAAACGCGCCGTTGCCTCGGCCATTTTGCAGTTGAGCTCGGTGCCAGGGGCAATCGCGATCGACTTTCCAAGGGTCTTCAGCACGACGGGGTAGGGGATCGAACAGCCGATTTCGGGTTGACTTTCCGCCTTGTGTTCTTCGAACTCGACGCCGAGCGTCTTCAGCCGTTCGCGGCAGGCGAATTCCTCTGCCGGCATTTTTTCATCGGGTAGATCGGCCGAGCGCGGATCGGGCAGCATCTTCTTGTCATCTGCATCGACCGGCTTGTGCGGTGGCTGCGGGGCAACTGTTGGCGGCTGAGCCTCGGGCTCCGCGATGTCGGGTTTTGGTGTCGGCGTTGGCGCGACCGCGGGCGGCTCCGGTTCGCTTTCCGTATCGGTTGAGGGTTCGGGAGCCGGCGGCTCGGGAAGTGCCTGCTTTTCCTGGCGGGATTTTTCTTCATTGGAACGGTCGGGCGCGCCGGCGGTGTTCGCAGCGTCCGCCGGGCGTGGTTCCGGCACTGGAATGGCGGGTCCGGATCCCGAAATGCCGGGTCTGGGCATCGGCACATCGGCAGGCAAGGGTAGCGGCGGCAGCGTTTTCTGCTGTGCCTGCTTCGGCGTCACCGACCGGTGTCTTCGTGGTTTCAGGCGCTTTCCGCCTCGCGGTTTAAGGGGCTGTTCGGCTCTTGGTGTCAACGGCTGCTCTATCCTCGGTGTCAACGGCTCGTGATGCCGATGGCGATGTCTCGCCTCGGCCGGCATCACCAGCAAGACCGTGATGGTCATGACGAACGCGATCCTGCATATTCGGGAAAAGACAATCGACCCCATCGCCGTCAACGGCGCCGACGCGAGGAAAGTTGCCTTGGCCCCATCACGAACGGTAACCGCGTCGTTACGCACCGATCGCTTCCAGCCCTTCCTCCAGCCAGTCGGCGAGCAGCGGCATGCCGAGCAGGTATTTCGCGGTGCGCTTGTTGGCGCGTTCGCGCGCTGCCGCCAGCGCGTCCGCCCATTCTGTGGCGTCGTAGTCGCCGCGACCGACCCAGGCCAGCGCGATCAGCTCGGCTGCTTCATCGACATTGAGGTCGTTTATCAGCTCGCGCAGCTCTTCCTCGGTCAGATTCTCCGAGCTTTCCTCGGCAAGGCCGTCATGGTGATGGTTGACATGGGACTCGCCGTCGAGTTCGACCTCGTGCTCGGCGCCATCGGCATAGTCTTCATTGACGGCCGCACTCAGCGCCTTGGCCTTGAGGATGAACAGGCGCACCGTGTCGGGGCCGATCGAAAGCTCCCAGTCCTTTTCAAGCCGCCGCTGCAAGGGCCGTCTCCCTCAGGTCGTTTGCCGGATGATAGCGGATTCGCAGCATCCGTCACCTGATGTTCTCCCGCACGTAATTTTCCGGGATGAAACGCAAGCCGACCGGCGTTAGTGTTGCATTCTCACCCCTCCAGGAGGTTTCGATGCATAAAAGAGTGCTGATCCAGGCGGCGACTGCCCTTGTCGCGCTGCAGTTCCTTGCCGTTCCGGTGTTCGCCGCCGGCGGTGACAGTGGCGGCAGCGATCAGACCGTCACCCAATGCAAGAAGGGCGAAGTCTGGGACAAGAAGAAGAAAAAGTGCGTCGCACCCCAGGAGGGCATGCTCGACGACGACAGCATCTATGATGCTGGCCATGCGTTGGCGATGGCCGGGCGCTATGACGAGGCGATCGCCGTGCTCAGCCTTGCCGCCAACAAGCAGGATCCGCGCATCCTCAACTATCTCGGCTATTCGCACCGCCATTCCGGCCGCGTCACCGTTGGCCTCGGCTATTACGAGGAAGCGCTGCGCATCGATCCGAACTACACGCTGGTGCGTGAATATCTCGGCGAAGCGCATCTGCAGATCGGCGATCTGGCCGGCGCCCAGCAACAGCTGATGGAAATCGAGAAGCGGACCGGCAAGGGTTCGCGCGAATACGGCATGCTGGCCGAGCAGATCGACCATTTTATGCGAAGCTGAAAAGATTCCAGGGCTCTTTTAAGCGGCCGCGAGCGATCGCGGCCGCTTTTTTGTTGCCCCAGTCTCATTCACCGCCCCCGGCTGATGAATGCGGGGATGATTTTTACAAAACCGATTTTTGGGCGTGAAAAACCCGCGAAGATTGCTATATTCAGGGAAATTGCGGTGAAACGGTTCCGTTAGCCCGAGGCTGCCGGACCCGTTTTCTTTTTGTACCATCGACAAGGCTTTCCCCGAAACGCGGGGGCGGCAGCAGGAAAGGCAGGCATCATGAACAAGGTCCCGATGACAGGCGAGGGGTTCGCGTCATTGAAGGAAGAACTGCGCTGGCGCCAGCAGGAAGAGCGGCCGCGCATCATCGAGGCGATCTCCGAAGCGCGCTCGCATGGCGACCTGTCCGAAAATGCCGAATATCATGCCGCCAAAGAGGCGCAGAGCCTCAACGAGGGCCGCGTCAACGAGCTTGAAGATTATATCGCGCGGGCCGAGGTGATCGACGTCAGCAAGCTCAGCGGTGACAAGATCAAGTTCGGCGCCACCGTGGTGCTGGTCGACGAGGACACCGAGGAAAAGAAGACCTACCGGATCGTCGGCGACCAGGAGGCGGACGTGAAGTCCGGCCGCATCTCGATCTCCTCGCCGATCGCGCGTGCGCTCATCGGCAAGGAAGTCGGCGACGCCATCGAAGTCAATGCGCCCGGCGGTGCCAGGGGGTATGAGATCGTCCAGGTGCAGTTCATCTAGGGAATTCGAGGGGGGAGCGGCTGCGACTTTTAAGCTGAGGTTTGCGCCGCCCCTCATTGCCCTGCCGGGCATTTCTCCCCGTATAGTGACGGGGAGAAAGATGCTCTCATCGACGATTTCGCCAATTTTCAACGTAGCAGAATAGACGCTGGCCTTGCGTTCAGATCCCTTCTCCCCGTCGTTATACGGGGAGAAGGTGCCGGCAGGCGGATGAGGGCAGCGCCAGCCTTTCCGATTGACTTCAGTTCTTGCCAGCGTTGGCCTTGCCAAGGACCTGGAGTCCCGCCAGCCTTTCAGCCTCCGCCACCACCTCCGCCGGCATCACACGCTTCCCGGGCTGAGCCAAAAGCGTCGACGCATATTGCCCGCGAGGCCCCGTCAACCCGGGCTCGGTTGCCAGGAACACCGCAACCGTTGGCAGGCCGAAGGCGCTGGCGAGATGGGTCAGCCCGGTGTCGGCGCCGATGACCAGTTCCGAGCGGCCGATGAACGCAGCGATGTCGGCCAGCGGTGACTTTGGCACCACAACTGTCGATGGCACTGCCTTGGCAATGGCTTCGGCCACGGCCTTCTCGCGCTCGTTCGACCATGTGGTGACCGGCGTCATCCCACGTTCAGCCAGCAGGCGGGCGGTTTCAATCCAGTCTTCGGCCGGCCATTTCTTGTCTTCGCGGCTGGTGCCGTGCAGCAGGAAGGCGGTTTTTCCAGAAGGGCCCACCAGAGTGCCGGCGGGCGGCACGATGCCGGAGTCCAGGGTCGAAAGATCGGGCTGATAGCCGAGCGCCAGCCCGAACAGCCGCCGTGTCCGCTCGATGGCGTGCAGGTCGCGCGGCACGGGATAAGGGGCATCGTAGAACAGCGTCGCAGAAGGTTCGCGCGCGCTCGAACGGTCGAAGCCGGCAATGGGGGAGCCCACCTGTCTTGCCACCAGAGCCGATTTCAGGAGGCCTTGCGCATCGATGACGAGGTCGTACCGGCAATCGCGCAAGGTCCGCCGCAGGGCGGCCGCCTCGCGCCAGGTGGCGCCGTCGAGCAGCGCCTTGCGCCAGCGCCGGATCGCCACTGTATGAATCCGGTCGATCGCCGGGTGAAGCGCGACGATGCCGGCAAATGCCTCTTCGACGCACCAGTCGAAGGTCAGGTCCGGGCGGTTGCGACGGGCATCCTCGACGGCCGGAAAGGTGTGAATGACGTCGCCCATCGATGACGTCTTGACGATCAGCACCTTCATGCCGCTGCCGGGATGTCCAGCAGCCGCTCCGCCGCTGCCGCGACCTGGCCGACTTGCAGCGTCTTCAGGCAGTTGAGGTGGCCGAGCGGGCAGACCTTCTGGTGGCAGGGCGAGCACGACAGGCTAAGCCAGACCAGTTCCCGGTGCTCGGCCAGCGGTGGCGTGTTCTCGGGCGAGGTCGAGCCGTAGACGGCGACGATCGGCGTGCCGACGGCGGCCGCGACATGCATCAGCCCGCTGTCGTTGGACACCGCCAGCCTTGCGGCGGATATCAGGTCGATGGCGTCCTCCAGCCGCGTCTGTCCGGCGAGATCGACGACGCCGGGCGCCAGGGCCGCGATCTCCGCCGTCACGTCGCGGTCGTTCTTCGAGCCGAACAGAGCGACCTTCAAGCCTTTGCCCATGAAATCGCGGGCAAGCCCGGCATAGCTTTCGCTGGGCCAGCGCTTGGCCGGGCCGAATTCGGCGCCGGGCATCAGGGCCACGAATTTCTGCGGCGCTAGGCCGAACCGGCCGAGCAGGTCGACCTGGTTTTTCGTGTCCACGCTAAGCCGTGGCGCCCGGAAACCACCGCCCTGGGCAAGGCCGAAATAGGCCTGCGCGGTGCGTCGTTTGATGCTGTCGGGCAATGGCACGATGTCGGTCAACAGGCCATAGCGCATCTCGCGCAGGTTGCCGACCCGGCGCGGAATGCGGGCAAAGAACGGGATCAGCGCCGACTTCCAGCTGCCCGGCAGGACATAGGCGATGTCGTAGCGGCCGCGCAGCAGGCGGCCGAAGCGGCGCCGATGGGTGAATTCGAGCGCACCGGGTTTGAGCGGAAAGTCGATCTGCTGGCGGATTTCGGGCATGCGCTTGACCAGGGGTGCTGCCCAGGCTGGCGCCAGCACATCGATGGCGGCGTTGGGATGCAACTCCTTCAGCGCCGAAAACAGGCACTGCGCCATCACCATGTCGCCCACCCAGCGTGGGCCGATCACGAGGATCGTTGGGCTTTCAGCCATTCGACATAGTCTCTGACACCGGTTTCCACTGTCCGGAATTGGCCATTGTAACCGGCCGCGCGCAAACGGGACATATCAGCTTGCGTAAAGCTCTGGTAGCTGCCCTTGAGATGGTCGGGGAAGGTGATGAACTCGATCTGCCCTTGGCCCAGCGTGTCGATCACCGTTTCGGCTATGGCGCGGAAGGGCTGGGCACGGCCGGTGCCGCAATTGAAGATGCCGCTTGAGCCCTGTTTCCACAGCCACAGATTGACGTCGGCGACGTCGCCGACATGGATGAAGTCGCGGCTTTGTTCGCCGGGCCCGAACCCGTCATGGGCGCCGAACAGTTTCGGGTTCTCGCCGCGTTCGACCTGGTTGAACAGATGGAAGGCGACGGAGGCCATGGCGCCCTTGTGCGCCTCGCGCGGGCCATAGACGTTGAAGTAGCGCAAGCCCACGACCTGTGAATGGTCGGTATCGAAGGCGGTGCGCCCGGCGAACACGGTTCGCCTGACGAAGTCGTCGAACAGCTTCTTGGAATAGGCGTAGACGTTGAGCGGCCGCTCGAGCGCCGGATCCTCGCGAAACTCCGAGCCGCCGCCATAGACGGAAGCCGAGGAGGCGTAGAGGAAGGGCACGCGCAGCGCCTGGCTTGCGTGCAGCAGCCGTTTCGAGAAGGCGTAGTTCACCTCCATCATGAACTTGCCGTTCCACTCGGTGGTGGTCGAGCAGGCGCCCTGGTGGAAGATGGCCTCGATGCGGCCGAGCGAGCCTGCCTCCATGCGGTCCAAGAAATCGTCCTTGTCGAGATAGTCGGCGATCTTGAGATCGGCAAGATTGGCGATCTTGTGACCGTCGGTAAGGTCGTCGACGACGAGGATGTCGTCATGCCCTTCGGCATTCAGCGCGGCGACGATGTTGGAGCCGATCATACCGGCGCCGCCCGTGACGATGATCATGAAGGGCCTCTGGTTGCTTGCGATTCCGGCCCTTATAGGGGAGGCTAGGCGGGCTGTCGATAAAGCCAGGCATGTGCCTGTCCTGCCATTTTTATGGGCTTGTCTGTTTTGTCTGTTTTGTCTATTATGGACAAAACGGGACATCCCATGAAAAACTATCCATCGACCGATCTGAAACAGAATCTTGGAGATGTGCTTGCAGCTGCCAGCCAGCAGCCGGTCTCCATCACTCGCCACAACAAGCCGAGATACGTCCTGATGAGCATCGAGGCCTACGAAGCGCGCTTCGGCAACGACAGCCGCCGCGTCTACGCTGCGGAGGATGCCCCGACCGAACATGTCGAGATGCTTGAGGAGTACGCCGCGGAATTGGACCGTGATTAAACCCGCCGCTGGGGACGTCTGGCGATATCCATATCTTTGGCATCGCCAACACGGAGACGGCGAGACCGAAGGCCGGAAGTCACGGCCTGTAGCCTTTGTGGCTGTCCTTCCTGGGAAAGCCGGCGGTACGAACCTCTTCATCCTTGCAATCACTTCCACGCAGCCGGGCCGTGATCGCGTTGCCGTCAGCATCCCGGAAATTGAACGCCACCGTGCGGGCCTCGACCCTATGCCCCTTTGGGTCATGGTCGACGAGTACAATCATGATATCCTGGAAGCGTCAGCCTATTTCGAGCCGGGTGCGCGAATCGGCGCGTTCAGCCCGTCATTTCACAAGAAAATTATGTTCGCTTTTACTGCGGTTGTCCGCACGGGTCAGTCCAAAGCCATCCCGCGCGCGGACTGAATCGACAGAACAGAGCATGATCGTGAGGGACCAAAAATGCCATCGACCGAACTGCTCATCGCGTTTTTCGCCACCACGGCGATCTTCGCCTACATTCCAGGCCCGGCCATGCTCTATGCCGCGGCGCAGACGATGGCGCGCGGCCGCTGGTCAGGCCTGACGGCGGCGCTCGGCATCCATCTTGGCGGTTATGTGCATGTCTCCGCCGCTGCGGCGGGCCTGTCTGTGCTGTTTCACGCCGTGCCGACGCTCTACCTGGCGGTCAAGCTGGTCGGCGCGCTCTATCTGATCTGGCTTGGCGTCGCGCTGTTTCGCAAGCGCGCGGACGGCAATGCGGCGCTGCCTGCGATCGAGCGCAAATCAGCGCGGCGCGCCTTTTTCGAGAGCATCACCGTCGAGGTGCTCAATCCGAAGACAGCGATCTTCTTCATGGCGTTCCTGCCGCAATTCATCGACGCCTCGGCGGCGTTTCCGGTCTGGCTGCAGTTCGTCGTGCTCGGCACGATCGTTAATCTGATGTTCTCCTCGGCCGATATCGTCTGTGTGTTCCTGGCGGGCGCCGTGATCGGCCGTTTGCGGCGTTCGAGCCGGGCACAGCGGCTGATGCAACGGGCGGGAGGGGCCGTGCTGGTCGGGCTGGGCGTCCATGTCGCCCTGCAGAAGAGCTGACCGCCCGAGCCTGCCGGGATCATGCCTGCCGTTGCGCTGCGTGAATTTGCGGTATATCGGCTTTCGCCATGAGCGATCCGACCAGTCGATTGATGAGCACTTATGAGATTGAAATCGGCCTTTTCCCTGTGTTGCCAGTGACATGATCAAGCACAATCCGCCTTCTCCCGAACCGTTGCACCGCGCCATTGCGCGGTTCGGCCAGGCCACCGTGCTGGTGGTCGGCGACTTCATCCTCGATCGTTTCGTCAACGGTGTCATCGAGCGGATCTCGCCGGAGGCGCCGATCCCGGTGCTGCACGGGCGCGGCGAGACCTCGACCATGGGCGGTGCCGGCAATGTCGTGGCCAACATCGTTTCGCTTGGTGCTGCCGCTGTTCCCGTCTCGGTCATCGGCACCGATGTGGCAGGCGATAGCCTGGTGCGGATGCTCGGCGAGCTTGGCGCCGATACGGCGGGCCTCGCGCAGGAGCGTGGTCGCATGACCTCGTCCAAAAGCCGCTTCAGCGCGCTCAACCAGCAGGTGCTGCGCTTCGACGAGGAGGAAATCAAGCCGTTGGGTGCTGCGGAGCGAGCCGGCCTGATCCGGCATTTCCGCGCCGCACTGACGCGCGCCGACATCGTCATCCTGTCCGACTACGGCAAGGGCATCCTGCTCGACGGCGTCGCCGGCGACTTGATCGCCATCTGCCGCGAGGCTGGAAAGCCGGTGCTGGTCGACCCGAAGGGCCGCGATTATGCGCGCTATGCCGGGGCGACCGCCATCACCCCCAACCGCAAGGAACTCGGCGAGGCCGTCGGCCATGCGGTGTTCGCCGATGACGAGATCGTGGCTGCCGCACGCGAGCTGATTTCGGCACATGGTTTCGATTTCGTCGTTGCGACGCGCAGCGAAAAGGGCATGAGCGTGGTCGGTCCCGACGAGGCGCGCCACATCGCCACCCAGGCGCGCGAAGTGTTCGACGTTTCGGGCGCCGGCGACACGGTGATCGCGAGCTTCGCGCTGGCGCTGGCCGTGGGCGCCGATACGGTCATGGCCGCTTCGATCGCCAATGCCGCTGGTGGCGTCGTGGTGGGCAAGCGTGGCACCGCGCGGCTGACGGTCGAGGAACTCACCGGCGCGCTGTTCCGTTCACATGGGCCGACCGCCCACAAGGACGCCATCCTCGATGCCACATCGGCCGCCCGCATGGTGGCGGCGTGGAAGGAAGAGGGCCTGAGCGTCGGCTTCACCAATGGCTGCTTCGACATCCTGCATGCCGGCCATGTCAGCTTGCTGCACGCGGCGCGCAGCCAGTGCGACCGGCTGGTGCTCGGCCTTAACAGCGATGCCTCGGTGCGGCGACTGAAGGGCGCCGGGCGCCCGGTCAACGACCAGCACGACCGCGCCTGCGTGCTGGCAGCACTTGCCTCGGTCGATGCGGTCGTGGTGTTCGAGGAAGATACGCCGCTGGCGCTGATCGAAGCGCTGCTGCCCGACATACTGGTCAAGGGGGCCGATTACACGGTCGACACCGTGGTCGGCGCCGATGTGGTGCAGAAGGCCGGCGGACGCGTCGTGCTGGTCGATCTGGTCGCCGGAAAAAGCACCACCAACACCATTGGCAAATTGCGCGCCGGCGGCACCACAAACTGAGGGTTTCATGTCCGAGTTGAACGATTATCTTGTCCGCTCCGCGGCTGCCATATCAGCCATGGTCGAACGGGACCTGACCGGTGAGATGGGGCGGGCAGCGAGCGCGGTGGTGACGGCGCTTTCGTCGGGGAAAGCCTTGCTCATCGCCGGCAATGGCGGCTCGGCCAGCGACGCCATCCACATTGCCGGCGAACTGGTCGGCCGCTTTCTCAAGGAGCGCAAGGCCTACAATGTCATCGCGCTGCCGGCCAATGCAGCGGTGCTGACCGCCTGGGGCAACGACTATGGATTCGACACGGTTTTTTCGCGCCAGGTCGAGGCGCATGGCGCCGCCGGCGGGGTGCTCCTGGCGATCTCGACCAGCGGCAATTCGCCGAGCATCCTTGCCGCCGCCGAACAGGCGCGGAGGATGGACATGACGGTGATCGGCATGACCGGCGACACCGGCGGCAAGCTGAAGCCTCTGTCCGATATCCTGCTCAACGTGCCGTCGACCTCGACGCCGATCATCCAGCAGGGGCATCTGTGCCTTTACCATCATTTGTGCGAGGTGGTCGAAGCGCGCCTCAGCAATGGCTGATCCCCCGACCTCTGGCCGCTATCCGCTGGCGGAGCCTGGCCTATGGGTCGAGCAGGTCGGCTCAAGGCTGTTCGCCGCCGGCGCGCCGGCGCTGTTCCTCGATCGCGACGGCACCATCAATGTCGATACGGGCTATCCGGATGATCCTGCCGAAATGGTGCTGCGCGCGGACATAGCCGCGGTGATAGCCGCCGCCAACCGGGCCGGCATTCCGGTCATCATCGTCACCAACCAGTCGGGCATCGCGCGTGGCTATTTCGGCTGGGGCGATTTCGCTGCCGTCAACGGCCGCGTGCTCGAGCTGCTGCGCGCCGAAAATGCGTTCGTCGATATGGTCGTCGCCTGCGCCTATCACGAAGCTGGCACCGGTGTGCTTGCGGTCGCCGATCATCCGATGCGCAAGCCCAATCCGGGCATGCTGCTGGAGGCGGCCGGGCGCCTCGGGCTCGATCTGCGGCGTTCGCTGATCGTCGGCGACAAGGAGGCCGACATGGAGGCGGGACAACGCGCCGGCCTCGCGCAGGGCTGGCTGGTAGACGGGCAAGCAGCTGTCCGATCGGGCTTCACAATTCAGCCTTGGTGCGCCCGCGCGGATTTCGACGGCCTGCTCGCCGCAATAGCTGCGCTTGGCACCGCCTCGGGCGCGCCGTGACGGCTTACATCCGATCTTTGTCTCGCCAGGCTTCATAAAGCTTGGCCTCTGTCGCGAACGAATACAGCATCACCAGCATCGAATAGACGAATCCGTGCCGGCCGCACAGGAAGTAGCGCTTGGCCAGGTAGAACTTCAGGAAGTTGCCGAGAGGCGACAGCACCAGTCTTATCAGGCCGGGCTTCTTGGCTCGTTCGACCAGCGTGGCAACCTTGAGGCTGGAGTAGGTGTTGGCTCTTGCCAGATCCTCGGCAATGGTCATTTCGCGGCGATGCAGCAGCACGCCATTTTCTATCGTGCCGGTTTCGCCTGGCACCTCGAACGACTCATGGACCCGCAGATTAAGGTCCATCGTGGCCTTGTCGCGGCGGAAAAGACGCAGCAGCCTGTTGTGAAGCACCCAGCGGTGCGCATAGCCATAGCCCTTCAGCTTGTCGCGGCGTCTGATGTACCATCCGTCGAAGGCGTCACTCCCAAGCTGGGTCACATTCATGATTGACTGCCTGAGCACGTCGTCGATGGCCTCGTCGGCTTCAATCGAAAGGCACCATGGTTGCGTGGCCTGATCGAGCGCGAATTGCCGCTGACGAGGAAAGCCCGGCCAATCGTTGTGAAACAGCCTTATCGGGTAGCCTTTGGCGATGTACCCATTGACGACGTCCAGAGTGCTGTCCGTCGAGCCCGAATCGACGACGATGATCTCGGCGCAGAAATCGACGCTTTCCAGGCACTCGCCGATCATATCGGCCTCGTTCATGCAGATGACCAGCGCCGAAACCGGGCTAGAAAATCGAGTCATCGTCCCACCCCACGGCACACAATTCTCGGAATTGGGCTGCCCTGCGCCACTTGTTTACGCAATCCCGAAAGCGCTATGCGCTTTCCCCAGGAAAACCGTTACACACTTTTTCTGGAATTGCTCTAGGAAACCAACAAGACGGCTACGGCAGAACATCCGGCTTCACAGGAGAGCTATCGAACGCCAAAGCGGCGCTGATATGGCGAGGCGTTCAAGCCGCATCGGCGAAAGCCCGCTGCGGTTCAACCGGGTCAAGGCTGTGCGAACGAGACCAGCCCTTCGTCCTTGACCCGGCGGATGGTGAGCGCTGTTCGCACCGTGTCGACATTCGGGGTCGAGGTCAGTTCCTCGATGACGAAGGTCTGGAAAGCGCCAAGGTCGCTCGCCACGCAATGGAGCAGGAAATCGGATTCGCCCGACACCATCCAGGCGTCGCGTACGATCGGCCAGCCGCGGGTGCGCTCGGCAAAGATGCGCAGCTCGGCATCGGCCTGATGATGCAGGCCGACCAGGCAGAAGGCAACGACATCGAGGCCGAGCGCTGGTGCATTGAGCAAGGCACGGTAGCCACGGATGATGCCGGCTTCCTCCAGGCGCTTGACGCGGCGCAGGCATGGCGGCGCCGAAATGCCGACGCGATTCGACAGTTCGACATTGGTCATGCGGCCGTCGCCCTGCAATTCGCGCAGGATCTTCCAGTCGATGGCGTCGAGGTCGGCCTTGAGCGGCATGGGGGCTCTCGATCACAAGGGGCAATACGCAAGAATCTTGCGTGATTTTGTAATTAAACGACTTCGCTGTCCATTCCATCCTTCGCCCGGAATATTTCGCGGGATCAGCGGGCGACAGGTGTGACAAAGCTTTCCGGGGACGAACTCCAACTTGCCTTGCTGGCGTCGTGGGCAACACTTACATTACGCGCGACAATGATCGAGTTTTCCATGCCGCAATTGCCGGCAGCCCTCCGCAGAGGCTTTACATGACCACCAAGCACGCGCCCGTTCTCATCATCGGTTCCGGTCCGGCCGGCTATACGGCAGCGGTCTATGCCGCCCGCGCCATGCTGAAGCCGATGCTGGTCGCCGGCCTGCAGCAGGGCGGGCAATTGATGATCACCACCGATGTCGAGAACTATCCCGGCTTCGCCGACCCGATCCAGGGTCCGTGGCTGATGGAGCAGATGCTAAAACAGGCCGAGCATGTCGGCACCGACATCATCAACGACATCATCACCGAGGTCGACCTCAACGTGCGACCGTTCCGTGCCAAGGGCGATTCCGGCACCACCTATACCGCCGACGCGCTGATCATCGCCACCGGCGCGCAAGCGAAATGGCTGGGCATCCCGACCGAGCAGGACTTCATGGGTTTTGGAGTCTCGGCCTGCGCCACCTGCGACGGTTTCTTCTACAGGGGCAAGGATGTCGCGGTGATCGGTGGCGGCAATTCCGCGGTGGAAGAGGCGCTCTATCTGTCCAATCTCGCCAAGAGCGTGACGGTCATCCACAGGCGAAGCGATTTTCGCGCCGAACGTATCCTGCGCGAGCGGCTTCTGAAGAAGGACAATGTCCGCGTCATCTGGGACACGATCGTCGACGAGATCACCGGCCGGCCCGGCAAGACGCCGCTGCCGCCCTCGGTCGAGGGGCTGAAGCTCAAGCATGCGGTGACCGGCGAGGTGTCGCACCTCAAGGTCGACGGCGTGTTCGTGGCCATCGGCCATGCGCCGGCGGTTGAACTGTTCGCCGGCAAGCTCAAGCAGAAGCCGAACGGCTATCTGTGGACGGCGCCGGATTCGACCCGCACCGATGTGCCGGGCGTGTTCGCGGCCGGCGATGTGACCGACGATATCTACCGCCAGGCGGTGACGGCGGCGGGGCTTGGCTGCATGGCCGCACTCGAGGCGGAGAAGTATCTGGCCGGCATCGAAGTGCATCGCGAAGCGGCCGAGTAGAGAGTTCAGAGAGCGGCTTAGAAACGCCGTGTAAAAGCCTGATTTTTCATTCAGACGCCAAAACAGAACGAGGGGAATCATGGCGTTGGACTGGGACAAGCTACGCGTGTTTCACGCTGCGGCGGAGGCGGGGTCGTTTACCCATGCGGCCGAGACATTGCATCTGTCGCAATCGGCGATCTCGCGGCAGGTCAGCGCGCTCGAGCATGATGTCGGCGTGCCGCTGTTCAACCGCCACGCCCGCGGGCTGGTGCTGACCGAGCAGGGTGAGATGCTGTTTCGCACGGCGCATGACGTGCTGATGAAGCTGGAGACCATCAAGTCCCGGCTGACCGAGACCAAGGATCGCCCGTCGGGCGTGCTGCGGGTGACGACGACGGTGGGGCTGGGCGCCGGCTGGCTGACCGAGCGGGTACAGGAATTCATCGAACTTTATCCCGAAATCAGCCTGCAGCTGATCCTCGCCAACGAGGAACTCGATCTCACCATGCGCCAGGCCGATTGCGCCATCCGGCTGCGCCAGCCGCAGCAGCCGGACCTGATCCAGCGCCGCCTGTTCACCGTGCATTTCCACCTCTACGCGGCCCCATCCTATGTCGCCAAGCATGGCAAGCCGTCTTCCGTCGCCGAGCTGAAGGCCCATCGCATCGTCACCTTCGGCGTGCCGGTGCCGTCGCATCTGTCGGAGCTGAACTGGCTGGAAACGGTCGGTGATTTCGAAGGCGGACAAAGGGTGCCGACGCTGCAGATCAACGACATATTGTCGATCAAGCGTGCGGTGCAGGGCGGTGCCGGCATCGCCATGCTGCCCGACTATGTGATCAGCAAGGACTCCGATCTGGTGCAGCTGCTGCCGGAGACCGAGGTGCCGTCTTTCGACACCTATTTCGCCTATCCCGACGCGATGAAGAACCAGGCCAAGCTGCACGTGTTCCGGGACTTCATCATCGCCAAGGCCCGAAGCTGGTCCTTCTGAGGGCATGCCGATATTCAAGTGAGGCCGCCGCGAATGGCCGCTTCCTGCGCTTCCCCGTCTACCGCATCGCGGTAGAACTGTGCTCACGTACTTAAGTACCCTCCGCTCCGGTTCTCGGCAGCCACCATTCTCGACTCGGCCTGACCTGAATCTCAACGCGCCCTGCGATGGTGGCTCAACCACGCCAGGGCGACAGTCGAGGCAGCCAGCCCGGGACGTTGCGGCGGTAGGTGTCGTATTCGGCGCCGTAGCGGTGAGCCAAGGTCGGCTCCTCGTAGAACCGCACGAAAGAGCCCATGACGATCGCGCCGATGACTGCATAGGCGACAAGCGCCCAGCTCGAGAACAGCAGCGCCTGGCCGAGGATGATCGACAGCACGGCGACATACATCGGGTTGCGGACATGGCGGTAGATGCCACCGATCACCAGCCTCTCGGTCGGGGCGACCGGTGCGGGTGTGCCCAGGCCCTCAAGCGCAAAACGGCCGAAGGCATGCAGGAGTGCCGCGACCGCGGCGACGATCAGAAGCCCGCCGACAGGGACAAAGCCCGGGAGACCAGACCACGGCAAGCCCCAGCGATCGGTCAACAGCCAAGGCACCAGCCCGGCAACCACGCAGGGCGCCGCGATGAAGAAGGCCGCACTGCCCGCGATCGCCGAAAACGTCCGCATTGGCTGCTTCCTCCCCGATTGCCTTACAAATGCACGCCTACTGCCCGCTTCCACATCATTGCCCAGTTTTGGCATTTCGAGCCGAAAGCCAGCCGAGATTAGCGATTCTGTAGTTGCAATTGCCCGATTCAGCGCTCCATTTCGACGATTTTGCTGGTCCTATTGGCTTCTGGAATGGGTTAGACCACAGCCTGCGTCTTTTTGCATGTGTGTGTTGCAAAATAGATGCTTGTTTCTTGGGCATGATGAGCACATATATAGATCATCTCCTGGGCGCGTTCTCCTCCCATTAGCGCCCTCGAGTGTTCCCCTCTGGAGGTTAGCCTTAACAGGCACTCCAATCAAACTCAGCCGGATCTTCATTGATCCGGCTTTTTTGTTGCCTGTGCCCTGCTGGGCCGGCCAAAAATTCCATCACAATTGCCACGTAACGGTGACATGTAACCTCTGGTAACATATCCCGGACGCCCGCGACCTGCTATGTAGATCATAGGACGCGGTGTGGTTCGGACGGGAGATGGGGGCATCACTCGTACGGCCCGGGCTCAGGCGGCTACCGCGTCCGAACCGTTTTTCCGCCGAACTCGGCGGTACCAAATGCGGCGGACCTGACGTTTTACCTCCCAAGGAAACGGTCCGCGAACAAAACGACGTCCGGCCCCGCCGGACGTCGTTTTCTCTTGTTCCCCCAAATCAGGTTCGAGAGGAACGCCACGCCATCAGGCAGCCTTGCCGTTGGTGTTCATCGCCTCGTCGGCCAGACGGCCGGTGAGTTCGGCCATGTGGTCGAAGACGGCACGGTAGCTGGCAACGCCCGCGGTCGCGGAGCGCAACTCGATGATCAGGTCGCCGATCTCGGCTTGCGGCATGGTTGCCTCGACGACATCCCATCCCGGCCAGTCGGGCCGCGCGTCGTAGCCGAGGATCTGGCCGCGCCGCTGCGGGATGAGCGCGATGATCTTCGAGGTGGCGTCGGACGGCGTGACGATCTCGACCTTCATCACCGGTTCCAGCAGCACCGGCGAGCAGGCGGCCATGCCTTCTTTCATCGCCAGCCTGGCCGCCATCTGGAAGGCCATGTCGGAGGAATCGACCGCGTGATACGAGCCGTCCGACAGGTTGACGGCGACATCGACCACGGGAAAGCCGAGCGGCCCGGACTTCAGATAGTCGCGCACGCCGGTTTCGACCGACTGGATGTAGGTCTTCGGCACGACGCCGCCGGTGATGGTATCGGTGAACTGGAAGCCGGAGCCGCGCGGCAGCGGCTTGATCTCGATCACCACATCGCCGAACTGGCCATGGCCGCCGGACTGTTTCTTGTGACGGCCGCGCTGCTGCGCCGGTTTGCGGATCGTCTCGCGATAGGGCACCGCCGGCGCATGGCCTTCGACCGGTATCTGGTTCTTGCCCTCCAGCCGTTCGCGCACGACGCGCAAATGCATCTCGCCATGGCCCGACAGCACGGTCTCGGCCGAGTCCTGATTGTGGCGCAGGCTAAGCGAAGGGTCTTCCTCGGCCAACCGCTGGATGGCGGCCGACATCTTCACTTCGTCCTTGCGCTCCTTGGGGCGCAACGCGAAGGCGAAGACCGGCTGCGGCGGCACGAACTCAAGCAGCGGCTTGATGCCGCCCCTGGCCGAACTCAGCGTCTGGCCGGTCTTGACCTCGTCCAGCTTGCCCAGCGCCACCGTGTCGCCGGCCTTGGCGATGGTGAGCTTAACCTGGTCCTTGCCGAGCATTCGGTAAATGCCGGAGACCTTGGCCGTGTCGCCGCCGGGCAGCCAAAGTTCGGAGCCGTCGACGACCTGGCCGGAGAGGATACGTGATACCGACAGTTTGCCGCCATGCGGCGTGTGGATGGTCTTGATTACCTGGACCAAGGTGGCCGCGCCGTCGGGTGCGCCGAGCCGCTTGCGGGTCGCCTCGATGTCGGGCGCGTCGTGGCGGATCGCCTTCAAGAGGCGCAGCACGCCGTTGCCTTTCTCGGCGGTGCCGATCAGCACCGGCGTCACCGCGCCGTCGCGCAGATCGGCGGCAAGGTCGTCGAAGACGGCGTCCTTGGGCGGCTCGATCTCTTCGAGCAGCTGTTCCATCAACTGGTCGTCATGGTCGGCCAGCGTCTCCAGCATGGAGAAGCGTGCCTCCAATTCGCGTGCCTTGTCGTCGCCGGGAATCTGCGCCACCTCGCTTTCGGCATATTCGCGATAGATGTAGGCGCGCTCCAGCGCCAGGTCGATCGAACCAATGACGACGCCGTCCTTGCGCAGCGGAATCTGGCGCAGCAGCAACGGCACGGCACTGGCCGGCTGCAGCATCTTCAGCGTGTCGCGCACACCGATGATTGCCTTGTCGACCTTGTTGAGGAACAGAATGCGCGGCACGCCGAGATCATCGAGCTTGCGCATGATCAGTTGCAGGGCAGGGATCTTCTTTTCGTCGGCCTCGGCTACGACCACCGCGAGGTCGCAGGCGGCCAGCACCGGCTCGGCCTCGAAGGAGAATTCGATGGAACCGGGACAGTCGACGAAGGTGATCTGCTCGCCCATGAATTCGGTTGTGGCGACCGTCGCCTCGACGCTCATGGCGTGGGCGCGCGCCTCGGGCGAATGATCTGAAACGGTGTTACCTGATGAAACGGGATTTTGTCGGGGAATTGAGCCCGTACGGGCCAATATGGCTTCGAGAAGTGTCGTCTTACCGCTTGCGAAGGGACCGACTATGGCAATGCATTTCGGTCCCGTGCGTCGTCCTCCGGCGCGAGTACCCATGACTGACCTCCACTCAGGCGTTTCCCGTAGGACCGACTGGCATGTATGGTTCTGAGCGGCGGCCGGCCTGTTCGACCGTCGCGGGCGGGTTCTTTTCAAGTGCCACCTGCCCAAAGCCATCGTCCCACTTGTTTGCCGGCAGGGCAAGAAAAATAGAAACCCTTTGCTCGGCCGTGGACCGTGCGGATCATATGCTGGGCTGGCAGCCGGAAGCTGTTGCACGTCGATCGATATCGGCCGAAACTGAAAACAGGCGATCCGTCGCCCGCTGTTTGAAGGACCATCGACCCATGAAGATCATTGCCTGCGGCAGCGTGCCGACCGTCATCGCACCGGAAAAATACTTTACCGGCCGGGTGCTGCAGACGCCGATCATCGAGAAAGAGGCGCCGGCGCGGCTGCGGGCCACGCTGGTCAGCTTCGAGCCGGGCGCGCGCACCCACTGGCATACGCATCCGCTTGGCCAGACGCTTTACGTGACGGTGGGCGCCGGGCTTGCCCAGACGTGGGGCGGCCCGGTCCAGGAGATCAGGGCCGGCGACGTCATCTCGTTCGCGCCTGGCGAAAAACACTGGCATGGCGCGGCGCCGAAATCGGCGATGACGCATATCGCGATGCAGGAGGCGCTCGACGATGTCCATGCCGATTGGCTGGAGGGGGTGACATCGGAACAATATGGCGGCTGAATGCTCAGTCCGCAGGAAGCCGGCTTCTCTTCCAGCCGCTACATTTTTAGAAGAGGGCGACTCGCGGCGAGTCCCGTATCGTGGCGCAGGCCATGCTCAATCGCCGGATCGACAGCGCCATGCCGCCCCTTCAACTGACCGTCGGTCAGTGATGATTGCGAAACTCACGTCCGGACGTAGCCATGTCAAAGCACCGTTTGCCCCTGGTCGCCGCTGTCTATCTTGGTTCGTTCGTGGCTCTGCTCGACGTCAGCATCGTCAATGTCGCGCTGCCGACCATCCAGCAGGCGTTGCAAACCGATTTCGGCGGCCTGCAATGGGTGGTCGACGCCTACACGCTGTGCCTGTCCGCCTTCATGCTGTCGTCGGGCCTGATCGGCGACCGCTACGGCCGCAAGCGCTCGTGGCTGGCCGGCGTCGGCATCTTCGTGGCCGGCTCGCTGATCTGCGCCGTCGCGCCCAATCTGCCGGTGCTACTGGCCGGCCGAGTGGTACAGGGCATCGCCGGCTCGCTGCTCATTCCAGGCGCGCTGTCGATCCTGACGCAGGCCTTTCCCGATGCGCGCCAGCGCGCCGGCGTCATTGGCGGCTGGGCGTCGTTCGCTGCCATCTCTCTGCTCGTTGGTCCCGTCCTCGGTGGCATCCTGGTCGAGACCGTCGGCTGGCAAAGCATCTTCCTGATCAACCTGCCGCTGGGCTTGATCACGATCGCGCTCGGTGCTGCTTCGATCAACGAGACGGCGCATCCCGAACATGCCCATCTCGATCTCGTCGGTCTGGCTCTCAGCATCCTGTGGCTGGGGGCGCTGACCTTTGGCCTGATCTCGGCCGGCGAGAATGGCTGGGGCGAGCCAAGGACGGTCGCGGCGCTCATCGCCGGCGTCGTCGGCCTGGCTGCTTTCCTCGGCTTCGAGGCGCGCACGGCACGGCCGATGCTGCCGCTTGGCCTGTTCCGTGACGTTCGCTTCGCCGTCGCCAATGTCGCTTCGTTCGCGCTCGGCTTCACCTCCTATTCCAGCGTCTTCTTCTTCTCGATGTTCCTGCAGCAGGTGCAGGGCTGGTCGCCGACGCAGACCGGCCTGCGCATGGCGCCGGCTTTCATCGTCCAGATCGTGGTGTCGCCATGGATCGGCAGGCTGAGCGCGCGCTATGGTCACTCCGCGCTGATGACCATCGGCTATGTTGCTATCGGTCTGTCCATGCTCGGCATGTGCTGGGCCGTCCCTTCGACATCCTACGCGATGCTGTGTCTTCTGTTCGCCATTGGCGGCCTCGGCAATGCGCTGGCGATTCCAACCGGCAGCGCCGCGGCCATGTCCTATGCGCCGCGCGAACGCTCGGGCATGGTGTCGGCGGTCATCAATGCCACCCGCCAGAGCGGTCTTGCCATCGGCATCGCCTTGCTCGGCGCCTTGATGAGCATGCGGGCGACCAACCTTTTGACCGGGTATCTCGGCGATGCCGGTGTCGCCAACGCGGAAGCGGTGGCCCGTGCTGCAATTTCGCGGCATGATTTCGCAACCGATGCGGCGATGGGCGAAAGCGGCGTGCATGAACTCTATACTGCCGCCTATGCCGGCGGCTTCCACGCCGCGATGCTGACAGCAGCGATCGGCGCGTTCCTCACCGCCGCACTGCTGGTTGCCGTGTTGGCGCCGGCCGAGGCGCGCTCTGCCAAAGAGACCAAGCACGAGGCGTGAGGCTGACGACCCATTAAAAACCCGGCGGTGATGAACTGACCCCGAAAGTTGGACACAACCTTCGGGGTTTTTCGCGTTCATAGTGCGTCGGTCAGGTCAGCGAAGCCGTAAAACGCTGGATGCGTGTGCAGGCTTCTTCCAGAAGCGTCTCCGAGGTCGCGTAGGAGATGCGGAAGTTGGGCCCGAGGCCGAAGGCCGAGCCGAACACCACCGCGACGCCCTCGGCTTCGAGCAGTTCCGAGCAGAAGGTCTCGTCGGTGTCGATCAGCCTGCCAGCTTTGGTCTTCTTGCCGATCAGCTGGGCGCAGGAGGGATAGACATAGAAGGCGCCTTCCGGCGACGGACAGGTGATGCCGCGTGCCTGGTTGAGCATCGACACGACAAGGTCGCGCCTGCCTTGAAAGATCGCCTTGTTTTTGGCGATGAAATCCTGCGGGCCATTCAGCGCCTCGACGGATGCCCATTGCGCAATGGTGCAGGCGCCCGATGTTTGCTGACCCTGGATCATGTCCATCGCCTTGATCAGTTGAACCGGACCCGCTGCATAACCGATGCGCCAGCCGGTCATGGCATAGGCTTTCGACACGCCGTTCATGGTCAGCGTGCGCTCATAGAGTTTCGGCTCGACCTCGGCGATGGTCTTGAAGACGAAATCGCCATAGGTCAGGTGCTCGTACATGTCGTCGGTCAGCGTCCAGACATGCGGATGCCTCAACAGCACGTCGGCCAGCGCGCGCAGTTCGGCCTCGGTGTAGGCAGCGCCCGAGGGATTCGACGGCGAGTTCATCAGCAGCCACTTCGTGCGCGGCGTGATCGCCTTTTCCAGCACGGAAGCGGTCAGCTTGAAGCCGTTGTCGATCGAGGTGTCGGCAAACACGGAGGTGCCGCCGCAGATCGCCACCATCTCGGGGTAGCTGACCCAGTAGGGGCGAGGAATGATGACCTCGTCGCCGGGGTTCAGCGTCGCCATGAAGGCGTTGAACAGGATCTGCTTGCCGCCGGTGCCGACTATGGTCTGCTCGGGCTTGTAGTCGAGATTGTTCTCGCGCTTGAACTTTTTTGCGATCGCCTCGCGCAGCGGCACGATGCCCGAAACCGGCGGATACTTGGTTTCGCCACGGTGGATTGCCTCAATCGCCGCATTCTTGATGTTGTCTGGCGTGTCGAAATCCGGTTCGCCGGCGCCAAGCCCAATAATGTCACGGCCGGCATTTTTCAGCTCGCGCGCTTTCTGCGTGACCGCGATGGTGGCGGAAGGCTTCACGCGGGAAAGGGTGTCGGCAAGAAAGGCCATGAGCTTGACGTCTCCATGGAAGATCGGCGCGGCCAGGAGCGACCGCGGCGCTTCTCATGTCGCATGATTTCGCGCAACGCAAGCATTGTCGGCTGATCCAGGTCTCAAGGAGCTGTGATCGGAACCGGGGCCGGCAACAATAAATTCATTAACGAGCGGTAGAGGCTTGAGTGGCAGGATCGCAGACCAATTGCGGAGCGAGGAACCGTGTCGCGCAGCGTCGGGCTTGCCCACATCATCCGCCAGGACGACGGCACCTCCACCGGTGTCTGGGGCATCTACACGCTGCAAAGCGCCTTCCAGCCGATCTTCGCTTTCAAGGAAGGCAAGCTGTCGGTGGTCGCGTTCGAAGGGCTGATCCGACCGTTCCGCGACGGCGAGCCACAATCGCCGATGAATTTCTTCTCGACCTGTCCGGCCGCCGACCGGCTGCATATCGAGGCGCTGACCAGGACGCTGCATCTTCTCAACGCCGGTGCCTGCCTGCCGCGGGAAGCGTCGATCTTCGTCAATTTCGACCCGTCGGTGTTCACCGAACGCACTGTTGCCGACGCTGCCTTGCGCGACATGCGGCTCGTGCTGCACGAGGCCGGCATCGACCCGCGTCGCGTCGTCTGCGAGGTGACCGAGCAGCGGTCGGCGTCGCAGGAAGCCTTGCACGGCTTCGTCGCGGCACTGAGGGCCAACGGTTTTCGCATCGCCGTCGACGATTATGGCGCCGACGATTCCGACATCAATCGGGTCAAGGAGTTGAAGCCGGATATCGTCAAGTTCGATGCCTACTGGATCACGCAGCTGATGGAGTCCGGCGCCGGCTTTGCGTTGCTGACCGCCATGGTGAAGAACTTCGAGGAGCAAGGCATCCATACGGTGTTCGAAGGCATCGAGGAGGGCTGGCAACTGGAGCTCGCCGAGAAATCGGGTGCGTCGATGGTGCAGGGTTTCGTGCTGGCGCGGCCCGAATTGGCGCCGACCAGCTTTGGCGTCTTCGACAAGGCCAGGCAGGCGCCTGTCGCTGCTGCCGTCGACACGGTTCCTGCCGTGGCAACGCCTTCGGCGCGGCCGGTCAAGGCCTTCGGGCGCCGTGTGGCGACATGAGAGATGATCGGCGGCGCAATGTCGGCGATGCGATCCAGGTCGACGAAGTCGGCATCGAATACGGCATATATGGCGAGTTCCGGCTGCGCAGCGCCTACCAGCCGATTTTCGCGCCGCGCGGCCGGTTCCTTCACGCGGTCGCGGCCGAAGCCCTGATCGAGCCGCACCGTGCCGGCCGCCCCGGCGCGCCGAAGGTATTCTTTGAAAGCGTTGCCGTCTCGGACCGGCTGTTTGTGGAAACCATGTGCCGGGCGCTGCATCTCAGGAATTTCCGCAACATCGGCGTCGACGGCCTCGACCTGTTCTTCAACTACAACCCGTTGATCAACGACCATGCCGGGCGGGCACTGGCCGAAATTCGCCTGATGACCAGGCATCTCGGCGAGTTCGGCCTGGCGTCGGCCATGCTGGTCTGCGAAATCACCGAACAGGCGGCCGACGATGCGCTTCTCACGCGGCTGGTGCGCGAAATGCGGCGCGACGGCATGCGCATCGCCATCGACGATTTCGGCACCGGGCACTCGACCGAGGAGCGGGTGAGCCTGCTCAAGCCCGACATCGTCAAGATCGACGGCACCTGGTTCGCGGAGTTCTGCCGCCACGCTGCCGCCGAACGGTTCTTCCGCCCGCTGGTTTCCAGCCTGCATGACCGCGGCGCCAAGGTGCTGGTCGAAGGCATCGAGCAGCCCACCCATCTGCGCGTCGCGCTCGAAGGCGGCGTCGACCTGCTGCAGGGTTTTCTCCTCGCCCGTCCCGCGCTTGCCGGCACGGTATTCGAGGAAAAGCCGCTGGTCATCGATGCGCTGCTGGGCCGGGACAGCAAGGTCGTGCCCCTCTTTGGCTAGGGCATGCCGACAATTGGTGCCGTGAGCGTCCTTGGACGCTTTGCATCAGCGGCGCTGATCGTCGTACCAAAACAAATCATTGGTTGAGGCCGCCGCCGCTGCGATAATCGCGCGGAGACAGTGCTCCGGAGAACAGCCATGATACTCTACGGCATGATCGACAGCGGCAATTGCTACAAGCCGCGCCTGCTGATGGCCAAGCTTGGCCTTGCCTTTACCAATGTCGGAGTGAGTTCGCACACAGGCGACACACGCAAAGCCGATTTTGTCGCCAAGAACCCGAACGCCATGGTGCCGCTGCTCGAGTTCGACGATGGCCGGCGGCTGGCCGAATCCAACGCCATCCTGCTCTATCTCGCCGAAGGCACACGCTTCCTGCCGGCGGACAGGTATGAGCGTGGGCTCGCCTATCAATGGCTGTTCTTCGAACAATACAGCCACGAGCCCTACATTGCCGTGCGCAAGGCGCTGCTGACCTTCCCCGAACGTGCCGGGGATGCGACCCCGGAGCGGCTGGCGGTGACGCTGGAGCGCGGCAACAAGGCGCTCGGCGTGATGAACAGGCATCTGGAAAACAATGCTTTCTTTTCCGGCAGCACGCTCAGCGTCGCCGACATCGCGCTGTATGCCTATACGCATACGGCGGAGCAGGGTGGTTTCCAGCTCGACGCCTATCCGGCGGTGGCGGCCTGGCTTGGCCGGGTAGAGGCCGATCCGGGGCATGTGCCGATCGATTGGGTGGAGTAAGTAACGCCGGTGGTCGTATCGCCTGCGGCGCCGATCTCCAGACAGCAAAAAGGCGGGATAAATCCCGCCTTCCATGCTTGGTAGCCTGATCGGGAGCGTCGGGTCCGGGCTGGCAGCTATCTGCTGATCCAGCTTGTCGGGTCTTTCCGCTCCAGCGCGCTTCTCGCGCGACTGTCAGTACATCCGTGACTTGCCGCGCGCCCCGAGCTCTCGCCCGGCGCGCGCACTTCGCAAAATCAGGCTGCCTTGCTCAGAGATCCCGCGGACGACTTGCCAGTGCGGCGGTCCTGCTCGATCTCGAAGTTGATCTTCTGGCCTTCGACCAGGGTCGACAGTCCAGCACGCTCGACAGCGGAGATATGGACGAAAACGTCCGCGCCGCCCGCGTCAGGCTGAATGAAGCCGAAGCCCTTGGTGGCGTTGAACCACTTGACCGTTCCTGTTGCCATTTTAGATAGTCCTTCAACATTTGCTTTAGATTGACCGGACCGAAGTCCAGCCGGTGTGCATCGAGATTTTGGAGATAGACGTCAGCAAACGCGAAGATCGCGAGGCCCGGATCGATCGGCCGAAATATCAATGGAAGGCATATAGGCTGGTTTCGCATAAAATACAAGACTGCGTGAGAAAGCCGTGATCGAGCGCTGCCCAACGGCTGCCCCAATCTGCTGAAAACGTTGCGGCAGATCACGCTGTTCTCGAGCGGCGGATCAGGGGAGACGACCATGAAAATCATTCTGCTTGCCGCCTGCCTCACGCTTGTCGCCGCTCAGGCGCAGGCGATCTCGCGCTACGACCCGACGCGTATGAGCTGCGGCAAGGTTCAGGGGACGATCGCCCGGCAAGGGGCCGTCATCCTGCGCTATCAGTCGAAGCGGGTGCCTGGGCTGCCGCTCTACGACCGCTATGTACAGAGCCAGCGATTCTGCAGCATGGGCGAGGTGAGGACACGGGCCTACGTGCCGAGCGCCGACACAAAGTCCTGCCCGGTCTACAACTGTAAGCGGCCGGACAATGACCGGCATTTCCGCCGGCGGTTCTTCCACAACAACTAGCGCTTATCGACCGGCAGCCATTGCTCTCAATCCCGGATGTGTTCTGTGAGCATGGACACAAATTGCGTCACCTTTTGCGGGCGAAAGCGCGCTGCCGGATAGACCACGTGAATGCCGCCGGAGGGCAGCACCCAGTCGGGGAGCACGTGGACGAGGCGGCCTTGCGATAGGTGGTCGACGACCAGATAGTCCGGCAGAACTGCCAGTCCGCCCCCGGCGAGCGTCGCTTCCAGCACAGCCGGCGTCGAGTTGATGGAGAATGCCTCGCGCAGGGTGATGGTGCGCGGCTCGAAACCGCCTCGGGTGAAGTTCCAGGTGAACGGCTTGCGAAGCACGGCATTGGCAACGAGCGGTAAGGAAGAAAGGTCTTCTGGCTTGTCTACTCTGATCCCGGCGGCGAAATCCCGCGACGCGACCAGGATTTGCCGGAAGGTGCCGATGCGGCGCGCCTGCTGGCTGGAGTCCTCCAGCCAGCCGACCCGGATGGACAGGTCTATCTTGTTGTCGATCAAGTCAATTATGGCATCGGAAATGAGCAGTTCGACGCCGCAGGCAGGAAATTTCTGGCGAAAGCGGGCGGCGATCGGGGCCAGCACGATCGCGCCATAATCATTGGACGCGGAAACACGCAGCACACCGGCCACCTCGGCGTTGGCCTCGCCAACCTCGGCGATCGCTTCTTCGACATCCCGCAGGATCAGAACGCAGCGTGCATGCAGAAGACGGCCTGCTTCCGTCGGCTCGACCCTTCGCGTCGTGCGCACGAGAAGCGTGGTTCGCAGCTCAGCCTCAAGGCGCGCGACCTGTTGGCTGACAACTGTTTTCGTGATGCCGAGCCGCTCGGCCGCGCGGGTGAAGGAACCCGCGTCGACCACCGTGGCAAAATAGGCGAGGCGATTGAGGTTTATCGATTCCACCACGAAGGCTCATTGTAAGCTTTCAACATACAGTTTGTATTATTATAGCCAATTTATTGATTAATCCAAAGAGCCTACCGTGCCGTTCCACCGTCCGTCCTGCGGCCGGCGGGTGCGCAGCCGCATCCGATCCCTTTCATTCAACGGAGATATTCCATGTTCACGAGGAGACAGATCATGAAGACCTCATTGGCCCTCGGCGCAACCGCCGCTTTCGCTCCCATCGACAGCGGCCGAGCCGCCGGCGCCAAGCTTGGCTGGAAACACTTCCCGGCGGGTCCAAACGGCTTCTTCCGTGCGCCGGTGCTGCTGTCGGGGCCGAGCGAAGCCCTGTTGATCGATGGCGGCTTCACCTATCCGGACGGCAAAGCGCTCGCCGATGCCATCAAGGCCAGCGGCAAGAAGCTGACCACCATCTACGTCACTCAGTCCGATCCCGATTACTACTTCGGCCTGAAGCCGGTGCGGGACGCCTTCCCGGAGGCGAAAGTGATCGCCGCCTCCGCCACGCTGGAAGCCATCAAGGGCAATGTGGAGAAGAAGCTCGCCGTCTGGGGTCCGCAATTGAAGGAAAATGGCCCGCAGGCGCTGTCCGACATCGTCTTCCCCGAGGCATTCGACGGCGCAACGCTGACCGTCGATGGCGAGACTGTCGAGATCGTCAATGCGGAAGAAGGATTGGCCAACCGCCGCTATCTGTTCGTGCCGTCGCTCAATGCCGTTTTCGGCGGAGTGATGATCTTCTCGGGCGTTCATGTCTGGACCGCCGACACGCAGACCAGGGAGAGCCGCGCCGCTTGGATCAAGACGCTGGACGCGATTGCCGCCCGCAAGCCCGCTGTCGTGGTGCCTGGCCACATGGCCCCCGATGCCGCGATCGGTCCTTCGGCGGTGGAGTTCACCAAGTCCTATCTCATCACCTTCGAGGAAGAACTGGGCAAGGCGGCAGACAGCGCCGCGTTGAAGGCGGCCATGGAGGCCCGCTTCCCCGGCCTCGGTATGGGCGTCGCCCTCGATGTCGGATCCAAGGTCGCCAAGGGCGAGATGAAGTGGGGCTGAGATGGCGACGAACCTCGATTTGATCCGTAGAACCTACGAGGGAACTTCCGAGGAGAACGGCCGCAATCTGCTGGCCGTTCTTTCCGCCGACATCGAATGGACCGAGGCGGAAGGGTTTCCCTATGCCGGCACCTATACCGGCGTCGAGGCCCTGATGCAGGGTGTTTTCAAGCGGCTCGGCTCGGAGTGGACCGGATACCACGCCGCCGTGCACAGTTTCATTGCCGATGGCGACCGGGTGGCGGCCTTCGGCGTGTATTCCGGTACATACAAGGCGACGGGAAAATCCATGACGGCCCCCTTCGCTCATCTCTACGAACTGCGGGACGGCAAGATCATCCGCATGCGGCAGTATGTCGATACGGTCCTCGTCGCGCGCGCACTGACCTGACACCGACGCAACCAGGGAGACATCCATGCTGCAACTTAAACCCGACGATGACGGACGGTCGCGACTCGGTCAGGCAGCTTCTGGAAAAGATGGGAGTTGCCCATTGGCCGAAACAGGCGGTCGACTTCAAGCGGGTGATCGCCCAAGGCGATCTTGTCATGCCCCAGGTCGTTCAGCCGAAAACGGCTGACACGCCAGAGACGGTCATCGTGGATATTTTCCGCGTTGGAAGCCGGTGCCCGCCAACCCGGTCAACAGGCGATCGATGTACTGATCCCGGCTTACTGCCAGCACCGGCCGCCGTTCAAAACCCGAACGACACCTGCGCCGGTGGCAGCGGGCCGACGCGCACGCCTTCCATGGCCAGCATCTTCTCCTTGGTGATCGATCCGCCGGGCGCCGAGAAGCCGCCGATCTTGCCGCCGGCGGCAAGGATGCGATGGCAAGGGATGACCAGCGGCACCGGATTGGCGCCAAGGGCGGCCCCGGTTTCGCGGGCGAGCCCGGCATGGCCGGCGGTTTTGGCCAGCTCACCATAGGTGGTGGTTTCGCCGAAGGAGAGTTTTCGCGCCGCGTCGTAAATGGCGAGGCGGAAATCGTCGACGCCGTCGAGATCGACCGGCACGGCGGAGAAATCGATGTCCTCGCCCGCCGCATAGGCCTTGATCGCTGCGATCAGCTCGACCACCCATGGCGGCTGCGCCGTGGAGGTGGAAACGCCGCCATGGCGCAGCAGGCGCCGCTCCACCGCTTCGCGGCTGCGTTCGGGCAGGCAGAGCCGGATCAGGCCCTTTTCGCTCCAGGCAATGCCCATGAAACCGATCACTGTTTCTAACACTGCGTGGCCGGCCGTGATCGAAGCTGTCGTGACCATGATGCGCTCCTTCCCGCAAAGTGGCGAAATCCGGGATTCGTCCCAGTACATATCCGGAACAATATGGCACCACCGCCTGCGTCTCGCCACCCGAAAACCACCTGATCGCCCCGATTGCCCGGCCTGAATCGCTGGTGTAAGGGATTTCTTAACAACCCGACAAACCGGACCCGAGCGCGGCTTGCCAGCAAAACTCAACCTTATCGCGATCGGCGTGATCCTGGCCGCCGCCGGCATCAGCGGCTGCACGTCGACCTCGCAGATGAAGTCCGCGCCTGCTCTCACCGAAACAGCGACCGTCGCCGGCACTGACGCCGGCTTCACCGTGCCTCTGCCGGAGACGGTTTCGGTGCTGCCGGAATCATCGGGAATCGCCCCCGCTCAGACGGCCGAACTGCCGCTCGATCCCGCCGCACAGCCGGCTGCCGCGACCGCCGCTTTTGCCGGATCGACACCGGCGGCACCAGCCGTGCCCGCGGTGATGACCGCCAATGCCTGGCAGGCGCCGCCGCCGGCAAAGGCGAGCGAGCCGGTCAAGGCGGCCGAGACCTATACGACCGCGGGGCTCGTCATACCGGCAACCGCCAAGGGCGATCGCATGCCGGGCGTCCAGCAGGTCGCCTATGTCGTGCCGCAGAACCCGGCGGCCCTGGTCCAGTTCCCGGCAGGGCCCGTGCAAGAAGAACACGCGACGGGCGTGCGTGGCGATGTCGAGCGGCTGATCGAGAAATATGCGGCGATCTATCAGGTGCCGGTGGATCTGGTGCGCCATGTCGTCAACCGCGAGAGCACCTTCAACCCAAAAGCCTACAACAACGGCCATTGGGGACTGATGCAGATCAAACACGCGACGGCGCGCGGCATGGGCTATGACGGGCCGGCCAAGGGCCTGTTCGACGCCGATACCAATCTGAAATACGCGGTGAAATATCTGCGCGGCGCCTGGCTGGTGGCCGGCGGCAACGCCAAGAAGGCCGACTGGCTCTATCAAACCGGCTATTATTACGACGCCAAGCGCAAGGGCCTGCTCGAGGCGACCGGCCTTGGCCGCGACCGCCAGCGCCGCCGCCTGCAGCCCGACGCCTGAGCGCAATGCCTGAACCGCGCCCGCCGGCTCTGAATGACATCCGGCTGTGCAAAATCCTCGACGAGACGCTGGTTCCGCCGCACTGGCCGGAGGGTTTTGTCATGCGCAGCTTCGAGCCCGGTGACGCGCCCGCCCTGCATGCGCTTTTGACCGAAGTGTTCGATGACGACGCCGATGGTCCGTTCGACGAGTGGTGGCCGCGTATCGCGGACGATCCCGAATTCGACCCGGCGCTGTGCTTCCTCGTCATCGACGCCAAGGGCCGGCTGGCGGCGGCGGCGTTGTGCTGGACCCGCGGCTTCGTCAAGGACCTCGCCGTTCATCCCGAGGCGCGCGGCAGGGGTGTTGCCGAAGCGCTGATGTGGCACGCCTTCGCCGTTTTTCGCGAACGCGGCGCCGATCATGTCGACCTCAAGACCAACACGGTCGAGAATCCCGCCGCGGTCCGGCTCTATGAGCGGCTGGGGATGATGCCTGTCGCCTGGGAAGGCTAGGGTGTGCGGATATTCAGGTGATGCCGGCCTGCAAGCGACGGTTCCCTGCGCTTCCGGCCTTCGCCGGCCGAAGCACCCATAGTTGCCTGACCTGAATCTCAACACACCCTGATGCATGTCGCCCACGCAGGAACGGCATGATTTGGGAACCCAAAAGCGCCGCTTCGCATTTAATGGGAGGTGAGGGCCTGACAAGCTGCCGGCGCGTGGGAGGATTTTCCGTCACCGGCTGCGGAGGGACATCCACCACCATGACGTTTTCTCACGCATTCCTTGCGGTCGGCGTCGCTGCCATGCTCGCTGGCACGCCAGCATGGGCCGTCGATCTGTCGATCGTGTCGGGCGATACCGGCGATGGCATCAAGGTGCTGCGCGAGATCCTCGACCGTTACGAGAAAGACAGCGGCAACAAGGTCGGCATCGTCGTCATGCCGGCGTCCGGGACCGACCAGTTCGGCCAGTACCGGCTTTGGCTTGCCGCCGGAAACAGCGACATCGACGTCTACCAGACGGATGTGATCTGGGCGCCGCAACTCGCCAGCCAGCTCGTGGATTTGACCGCAGCGACCAAGGATATCGTGGCTGAGCATTTCCCGTCGATCATCCAGTCGCAGACCGTCGACGGCAAGCTCGTCGCCTTGCCGATCTTTACCGATGCGCCGGCGCTCTACTACCGCAAGGATCTCCTCGACAAATATGGCGCCAAGGTGCCGGCCACCTGGAAGGAACTGGCCGACACCGCCAAGCTGGTCATGGACAAGGAGCGTGCGGCTGGCAATCGGGATATCTGGGGCTTCGTCTTTCAGGGCAATGCCTATGAGGGGCTGACCTGCGACGCGCTCGAATGGGTGATGTCGAATGGCGGCGGCCAGATCATCGAGCCGGACGGCACCATCTCCGTCAACAACAGCCAAGCGGCGGCGGTGCTCGACATGGTCAAGGGCTGGGTCGGGACCATCGCGCCACCCGGCGTGCTCGCCTACCAGGAAGAGGAATCGCGCGGTGTCTGGCAGACAGGCAATGCGGTGTTCATGCGCAACTGGCCCTATGCCTACGCGCTCGGCAACGGCGAGGGCTCGCCGATCAAGGGCAAATTCGACGTGGCGCCGCTGCCGGCCGGCACGGGCGAGGGCGCCCGACCGGTCGGGGCCCTGGGCGGCTGGAATCTCGCCGTCTCCAAATATTCGAAGCATCCGGATGCCGCGATCGAGCTGATCAAGTTCATCGCCTCGCCCGCGATGCAGAAATACCGCACGCTGAAGACGTCCAACCTGCCGACCATCCAGGCGCTGTATGACGATGCCGACATCGCCAGGCAACAGCCGATCGTTCCGCGCTGGAAGCAGATCTTTCTCGATGCGGTGCCGCGCCCCTCGGCCGCGACCAGGATCAAATACAACGAGGCGTCGAGCCAGTTCTGGAACGCCGTGCACAACACGCTCTCGGGCGACGGCACTGCCGCCGACAATCTGGCCGATCTCGAAGCGATGCTGACCAAGTTGAAGGGCCGAGGCTGGTGACGATACTGGGACAGCCACCCGGCGGGACCGCAACGAGCGGGAGCGAGATGACAAGGACGGAACCGGAAACAGCCAGGGCCGCGCACTCGCAGTTGACGGCGCAGCGCGTTCGCTCGGCGTGGCTTTTCCTGGCGCCAATGCTGCTGGTGCTCGCCGCGGCGGCCGGCTGGCCGCTTGCCCGCACGGTCTATTTCAGCTTCACCGACGCCTCGCTGGCCGACCTCGACGCGCGCCAATGGGTCGGCTTCGCCAATTATTTCTCGGTGCTGCACATGCCGAGCGGCCGGACCCTCTATGACGGGCTGCTCGTCGATCCGGTCTGGTGGCGTGCCGTCTGGAACACGGTGCGTTTCACAGTGATTTCGGTGACCTGCGAGACCATCCTCGGCACCATCGTTGCCCTGGTTCTCAACGCGGAATTCGCCGGCCGCGGCATCGTCAGGGCAGCGATCCTGATCCCCTGGGCGATCCCGACGATCGTCTCGGCGAAGATGTGGCAATGGATGCTCAACGACCAGTTCGGCATCATCAATGTCGTGCTGCTCAATCTCGGCCTGATCAGCACCAAGATCGCCTGGACGGCCAACGCCGACACGGCGATGGCGGCCGTCCTCATCGTCGATATCTGGAAGGCGACACCGTTCATGACGCTGCTCATCCTGGCCGCGCTGCAGATGCTGCCGAGGGAGATCATCGAGGTCGCCAGGCTCGACGGCGCCAACCCCTGGCAGATCTTCTGGCGGGTGACCTTGCCGCTCATCCGCCCGGCGCTGATGGTGGCGGTGATCTTCCGCGCGCTCGATGCGCTGCGCATCTTCGACCTGATCTATGTGCTGACGCCCAACAATGTGCACACCAAGTCGATGTCGGTGTTCGCCCGCGAGAACCTGTTCGAGTTCGACAAGTTCGCCTATGGCTCCGCCGCCTCGACCTTGCTTTTCCTGACCCTCGCTCTGCTCACCATCGTTACCATCCGGATCGGCCGGATAAGCCTGGACGGAGGCCGCTGACATGTGGATCCTGAAGCGCACGGCCTTTTACCTGCTGGTCGCGGTCATCGTCTTCGTCGCCGTGTTCCCGTTCTACTACGCCATCGTCACCAGCCTGAAATCGGGGACCGACCTGTTCCGGGCCGATCTGTGGCCGACGACGATCAGTCTCGCCAACTACAGGAATGTGGTGACCGAGGGCAGCTTCGTGCGCAACTTGCTGAACTCGCTGTTCGTCTCCGGCGCGGTGGTTGCGCTTTCGCTGTTGCTCGGCGTCACATCAGCCTATGCGCTGGCACGTATCCGCTTTCGCGGCCGCTCGGCCCTGCTGTTCACAATCCTGTCGGTGTCGATGTTCCCGCAGGTGGCGCTGCTGGCCGGGCTGTTCGAACTGGTCCGCCTGTTCGGCCTCTACAATTCGCTATTCGCGCTGATCTTCTCCTACATGATCTTCACCTTGCCGTTCACCGTCTGGGTGCTCACCACCTTCGTCCGCGACCTGCCGGTCGAGGTCGAGGAGGCGGCGATCCTAGACGGCGCGACGCCGTGGATCATCATCACGCGGGTCTTCCTGCCGCTGATGTGGCCGGCGCTGGCGACCACCGGCCTGCTGGCTTTCATCGGCGCGTGGAACGAGTTCTTGTTTGCCCTGACCTTCACCTCCAACAACGCACAGCGGACCGTGCCGGTAGCGATCGCGCTGCTCTCCGGCAACTCGCAGTTCGAGATCCCTTGGGGCAACATCATGGCGGCCTCGGTGATCGTCACGGTGCCGCTGGTGGTGCTGGTGCTGATCTTCCAGCGCAAGATCGTCTCGGGCCTCACCGCCGGCGGGGTCAAGGGGTGAGGGGGCGAAACGCTCAGATGTCCGGTGCGTTGCCGATCTTCTTCTTGAGCTCCAGCGCCCAGGCGCGGCCTTCGTCGCCGCCCCACAGCAGCCAGGCAATGTAACCGGCCGAAGGGTTTTGCTCATTGCCGTAGTTCCTGCCGCGCTTGTCGATCTCGTGGCGGGCGAAATAGCTGACCATGCGGCGGATGGTGGAGGGCGCGAGCTTTTCCCGGTTCTTCAGCTCGGTGGCGCGGGCGACGCCGATCTCGGTGCCGCCGCGGCCGAATTCTCCGCGCAGCCTGAGGCCCTTGGCGGCATTGTCGGCCACCACTTGCGGGCAGCGCAGATCGATCTCGTCGTCGTGCATCTTGTCCCCCGGATCACGCTGCCCGAACAGGTATTACGACATCTCGCCAGGCGCAATGAATGTCGGGACCGATCGCCGCCAAACGTCCTTGGGTCGCAGAGCAACCGCGCCGGGACGCCGGCGCCGCGACTTGAAGGAGCCGATCATGATCACCTTTCCTAACGAATCCGCGAAATACCGCACCGCGCGCGAAAAACTGCTGCGCAAGGAAATCGAGCTGCGCCGCGTCATGGAAGAGGTCGCCGAGGCCCGGCGCGCGCTGCCGCCGGGCGGGCTGATCCGTCAGGACTATGAGTTCGACGGGCTGGATACCGATCGAAGGCCGGCCAAGATTAAGCTTTCGGAGCTGTTCGCGCCGGGCAAGGACAGCTTGATCCTTTACAACATGATGTTCCCGCGCCACCCGCAGGAGAAGCGCGATGTGGCGACCAGCGGCGGCACGGCCAGGCTCGCCCGGCAGGACCAGCCATGCCCTTCCTGCACGGCATTGCTCGATCAGTTCGACGGCGCCGTCGGGCATCTCCAGGCCGCCGGCTTCAATTTCGCGGTGGTGGGCAAGACCGCGCTCGAAAACCTGGTCACGCTCGGCCGCGACCGGGGCTGGCGCAACATGCGGCTGGTGTCTTCGGCTTCCAACAGCTTCAAGCGCGACTACAATGCGGAGGCGGCCGACGGCTCACAGATCCCGCTGCTGTCGGTGTTCCACCGCGACGGCGACGGCATACGCCATTTCTGGAGCTCGGAACTGGATTTCGCACCGACGGAGCCGGGCCAGGACCCACGCGGCCTTGGTACCTGCGAAACGCTGTGGAACCTGATGGATTTCACGCCTGAAGGCCGCCCGAACTGGAACGAGCAGTTGCAATATGGCGGGGCGTGTTGCCACTGAAAGGCAGCTCTGGTCAGCCGCCGCGTTTTAGTTTTCGGAACATGAGTCCCATGGCTGGCTCGAACGAGGGCATCGGCGAGCGTTCGAGTCAGGCACGGATCGGTGGGGCGATTGAGGCGACGTGCGCAGGCTTCTTCCTCATGAGCTGCAACCGGAGTGCCCAAGCGACGTTGGATTGTCCGAGGGACAATTTCAACCGGAGACATGCCATGAAAACGCTTACCATTCTGACCGCAGCAGCATTGCTTGCCGGCGCGCCGGCCTTTGCCCAGTCGAACACGACCGCCACGACCACGCCGCTCGCCACGACGACGAAGGTCGACACTTCGACCTTCATCAAGACGGTGCCGAGCGCCAATGAGTTCGAGATCGAGTCCAGCAAGCTCGCCGAGCAGAAGGCGACCGACGCCGACGTCAAGGCGTTCGCCAAACAGATGATCTCCGATCACACCAAGGCCGGCGAGGAATTCAAGGCGGCGCTTGCCCAGGGCCAGACAACCTCGGCCACAGCGCCGTCCGGTCCGGCCCTGCAGCCCAAGGAGCAGAAGATGCTCGATGAGTTGAAGAGCGCCAGCGGCGATCAGTTCCAGGCGAAATACATCGAAATGCAGACCAACGCCCACAAGGAAGCCGTCGCGCTGTTCAGCGGCTATGCAAAGTCAGGCGACGACCCGGCGATGAAGGAATTCGCCAAGAAGACGCTGCCGACGCTGCAGATGCACGAAAAGCACGTGAAGGAACTGGCGGCCGCGCATCAGGGGTGAGGGCGGTTCAGGTCGGCGCTCTACGGCGCCCCCCTCTGTCCTGCCGGACGTTCGTTATTTGGAAAGCCAAGCAATTGGCTTTCCATCCGCTTCGCGGACCACTCCTCAACCCCCACAGGTGGGGAGATTGGCCGTCGTCACTGTTTTCGCCAATTTTCAACGTTGCAAGATGAAGGCCGGCGCCAAAGCTGCCAATCCCCCTTGAGGGGGAGATGTCCGGCAGGACAGAGGGGGCGCCGTAGAGCGCTACCATGGAAGCCAGCCCGCTTGGCAAACCAACACCACAATGTGGCCCTGTGCCTCAAGGACGGCACGCCCTATACCGATCAAGGCTGAGCGCTGCTCAGGTCGACTTGATCTGCTCGACCGCGGTCACCAGCAGGTCTTCCATGGCGGTGCGTATCTGGGCATCCGACTGGGCGATGCCTGCCGCGTCGAAATCAGCGCGGACCTTGCGGAACACATCGTTGTCGCCGGCCTCTTCGAAGTCCGCGTGCACGACCTCCTTCGCATAGCCGTCGGCATCCGCACCGGATTTGCCGAGCTTTTCGGCGGCCCACAGGCCGAGCAGCTTGTTGCGGCGCGCCATGGCCCTAAACTTCGTTTCCTCGTCCATCGCGAACTTCTTTTCGAAGCCTTCCTGACGGTCTCTCATGCTGCTCATGGTTTGCCTCGTTTAGATGTGAGTCCGGTCTTCAGCCTGGGGGAAGAACGGCAGGAGAGGCGAGAGTGGCGCGCATGGATGTCATTAGCAAGGCAAGGTCGCCGGTGATTGAGCGGGCGCCTGGCGGCAGTGGTCTTCGCCCGATGTGATTTGACCTTGCCGTGCCGCGTCCTACTCTTCAATCCCTGCGGGATGAACCGAGGAGACGAGCGATGCAGTTCAACGGAATTCGCGGCGTCTTGCTGACGGCGGCCGTGATCCTTGCCGCCGGCACCGCGGCCTATGCCCATCATGGCTGGTCGTGGACGCAGGACGGGTTTTTCGAACTCAGGGGCAAGATCACGGCCATCTATATCGGCAATCCGCACGCCACGCTGGATGTCGACGCCGAGGGCGAGGCCTGGCGGGTGGAGATGGCGCCGCCGTCCCGCACGATCGCCGCCGGCTTCACAGAGGAGGTGGCCAAGGTCGGCGACGAGGTGACCGCGATCGGCAACCGCTCGCTCGAGGCGACCGAAAAGCGCATGAAGGCGGTGCGCCTCATCGTCAATGGGAAGACGTATGATGTCTATCCCGACCGTGTGCCGCCCGCCTAGATGATGGAGCTTCTCGCCGGCATCGAGCAACTCGCTTTGGCGCGGTGGCTGAAGGCGTCCTTCGTCGCCTACCCCGTGGTCAATGCGCTCCACATCATGTCGATCGGCGCGCTGCTGACCAGCGTCGTTCTCATGGACCTCAGGATCTGCGGCGCTTTCCGCTCGCTGCCGCAAGCGGCGTTCGTCGCGCTGCTGCGCCGTATTGCATTGGCGGCGTTCGGCGGTGCGCTTGTCACAGGATCGCTGCTGTTTTCAGTGAAGGCGAGCACCTATGCGGCAATGCCGATTTTCCTCGCCAAGATGACACTCATCCTTCTCGCCGGCGTCAACTTCCTCGCCTTCATGCGCCTCTCCCGCGCAACAGGCAGCGGCGAGCCGGCAGGTGGGACCGTCCTGGCCGTGCTCTCAATTCTGCTGTGGATTTCCGTGCTTTTCGCCGGACGGTTCATCGGTTTTCTCTGATTAGAGCGAGCGCCTGCACTGGCGTTCCGCCAGTGCAGGGATAAGCTCCCTGAAGCACCTGGGTTGTCACCTACAGTTTTTTGCGAAGAGGACCCCCACCCCTAACCCCTCCCCACAAGAGGGAGGGAGACTTCCGTTGGCGCTGACCTAGGCAAATCGTCTGTCTTTCGGCGCCAAAGAAGAATTTAAAGGCACGCGGCAGCGTTCCCTCCCCCTTGTGGGGAGGGTTAGGGTGGGGGTCCTTCTTCGCAAGAATCCACATGCGGTAGCCCTGCCCTTGGGGGGAAGGTTAGGGGGCTCTTCATTAGCGCTAACGCGGCAGCCTGCTGCATACTCAGGGAGAACCACCATGAAAAAAGAAATCATCGAAGTGCCTGTCATGTCGGACAAGGTGCGGGCGCTCGGCCTTCCCTGCTCGACAGCGGTGAGGGCCAACGGCTTCGTGTTCATCTCGGCGACGCCGCCGGTGGACATGGTGACCGGCGAGATGGTGCGCGGCGACATCGAAACGCAGACCGAGGCGTCGCTGAAGGCGCTGAAACATTGCCTGGAAGCGGCCGGCACCTCGCTCGACAACGTGGTGATGGTGCGCATCTACGCCGTCAACTCCGGCTTCTACAACGCTATCAACCGGGTCTATGCGAAGTATTTTTCGACCAACCCGCCGGCGAGGAGCTTTGTGCCGGTGGCGTCCTGGCCGATGGAGTTTGATATCGAGATTGAGTGTGTGGCTGTGGCGTGAGATCCGTAGAGGCTCCTATGGCGTTGACCGTGTGGCGTGGGTCAACTAATTAGTGTGGTGATGGGTGCTAGAGACACGCATCACCACTGCCGGGCTCCCCGGCTGCTCGCTACGAATGACTGGGTCATGCGTAGCCAGGGTTGTTGCTAAGGCGGCTGCATGTGAGGCCTCCTTGGAGTTAGAGAAAACCGATCGCTAGGACTTCAATCATTCACGGTCGGTAGGTCTGGGGCATCTTCGGATGCCCCGTTCTCGTCGAGGCTGGGTGAATTCGCAGCCAGATTGCGATCCGGTGCCAGTATCCAGCGATCACCTTCCCTGTAGAGGATACCATCGACTTTAAGACGAGAAAGTTGAGGGCTCAAACTGGATCTGGGGTAGTCAGTTCCTAGTTTGGCATTGACAATTTTTAGTATATCGTTGGCGGTCATACCAGACGGCTCGTCCTTGAGTGCCTCTGTCGCCGCTTCTTTCATTGTCCTCGGCAGTTTAGATTGGGACGAAAAATCTATTTCTCTCGTACGCTTGCTGCTATCAGAGGTATCGAGGCTTATATTTGCAGCTTCTGCTGCTTTTTCAATTTGATCGATCTCTTCCTCTATAGAGGAAAGTTGGCGTCGTGTTTCCACGAGCGCTCTTACTAAAGCCCTGTGCCTCACGGCGAGAAATTCATTTAACGAAGCCATGCACTAAGTCTAGAGCAAGTCCGTTGCCTTTGCAAGAGAATTCGGACTCGAGTCATGGTTGACGAGTCCTTAACGATTGGAGTCCAGGTGGGCTGGCACGGCTTTTGCTACGCGCAGTAGCTTTCTCTGGTCCCAAATCCGTTGAACTCGGGCGAGTCATGGTTAACGAGTCCCTAGCGAAGTCGGCCGACCGCAGTGTCAGAATGACGCATCATGTGCGCAACTTTGGCGCGGTCACACTTCAAGGTCGGCAGGGGCGCCTGAGTCAATTCGCCGCATCATCTTAACAGTTATTTAACTATATGATTCTGTTATTGTTTCTGCGCCAGCGGGGTCGAATCATTATGGACGCGACGTATAACCTTAACGGCGGCTTTAAGCCGACAATGAAGCGGTTTGCCGATCTGGCCGGTCCGGACTACTTCCCTACGCCCGCTTGGGCGACGCATGCATTGATGGAAAATGAAAAATTTTCTGGCGAGATATGGGAATGCGCCTGCGGCGACGGCGCAATGTCCCGAGTTCTAGAGGGTCATGGCAACACCGTCCGCAGTTCGGATCTTTTTAACCGTGGCTTTGGTGAGGCTGGGATTGACTTCAATATAGCGCGAACGCCAGCGGACAACATCGTGACCAACCCTCCTTACAATAGCGCGGAAAGTTTCGTGCGCTCCGGAGTGAAACTGGCGCGTAGTAAGTTTGCGCTGCTTCTAAGGCTTGCCTTTCTAGAAGGAGCAAACCGCGCGAATACGATCTTCGCAGAATGCCCACCAGCCCGTGTCTGGGTGTTCAGCGAACGGATCACTTTCTATCCAGCCAGGGCCGTGCAAGCGGGGTCCGGAACCACTGCCTATGCGTGGTTTGTATGGGACAAGGACGCTCCCGACGGAACAGAACTGAAATGGTTCCGGCCGGGATATAAAGCGAAGTTCTCTAAATAAGGCCCTCATGCTTGAGGTGCAGCAGGCCTGCGTCAGTGAGTTGGTATAAACCCGGACCGACGTGCTCTACGAATCCCTCTGCAATCACGTTACCGGGCGTCTTGTCGTGCGATTTTAGATTTCGCACTCGCTGTTCCCACATTTCTTCTCCCTGACGGATCAGCGAAGGCTCTTGGTCGTCAGCGGTTAGCTTCACGTACTTAGGAACCTCTCTAATCAAGGTTCTGACGGTCCCCACGTGTTTTGGTCGCGTTGCCAGAACTTGCATGACCGCAAGCCCTAGTTTCGGTTCAGTTGTTTTTGCCATTTTCCCCTCCCATAGATCAAAGGAGGATGCTACGCGACTTTTGTTATTAGTGGAAGTCTGTACTACTCCGCTGCGGGTCGCGCATTGAAATCTGTTCGCAAAATGAAAAAGCCCAACGGATGCGGATGGTCAATCTACATATCTCAAGGGGATATTTGGTAGTGTGCTGAGAGTTCTGCAAATTCGCTGAGAGAGGGCGGTCATGGCAGGCTGGTGATGTTCAACGTCACCGATTCCCGCGA